>JALHLM010000020.1:18059-22753 GCA_022844585.1 Pirellulales bacterium
CACGCCAAAGGAAGCAACACGTAACCCGTCGCGACCAGCAACTCGTCCAGCGTCATCACCAGTCCAGCCGCCAGTCCGCGTCGGCGCGTGGTGACGCCCGGCTCCTTGGAGTGGAAGTTCCAGCCCGCCGCATCAAGTCCGGCCGCGGACGCGGGTTTTGCCACGGCTCGCTGATTGAACACCCAGCCGTCGCGCGCCGCGCCACGCGCGGCGAGCCGCGACCACACATCTCGCGGCGTGATCGCCCCACAAGCCACCAGCCAAGGACCGAGTACCAGCAGCAGGCCAGCGCCCACGGCCAACTGAGGCGTTCGCCTCACCGACCCAAGAGCCGGAAGCGCCAGCGCCCGGAGCGAGCCGAGTTGGACGCCGCTCGAACAGCAGGCCGCGACCGCGATCGCCATCCATAGTAGCGCCGCTTCAACACGCACCAGCATGGCCAAGGCCAACAATGCACCGCCGAGCAAGCCCGCCACGCCGCGCCGCGCCCATCCCTCGCCCGCGACGAGCGTCCGTGACAAGACCGACAGCGACATCGTGAACAAACACAAGAAGAGCGCGTCCGGAATCCCTTCAGCGCCGAGCCGCGCCGCCGCCGGCAGAAAGCAGCCGAGCAACCCGGCCATCCATGCGGACCGCCGCCCGTAGAATCGCCGCGTCAACAGATATAGCGGCGCCACCCAGGCCACCAGCGGCAAACTCGCCGCCCATTGCGCGGAGCGCGCCCAAGTCGGCTCCGGCCAATGCATCGCGTCGGCCACGCGACAGCGCAACTGATGCACCGCGGCGAGCCAGATCGGAAACAGCGGCGGCTCGGGTTCCGCCGCGAGCGTGGCCCGCGTCGGCGATCGCAGCAGCGCTTCGGCCGCCGCCACGCTCCGCAACGCATCAAGTGCCGGCAACGCGGCCCGGTGGACGATGATTGCCTGCACGACGGCGGAAATCGCCACGAGCATTGCCAGCGGTCGCCAGCGGCGGAGCGCTTGCATGGCGTTACTCCGCCGGCCAGGCGAGTTCCGCCCAGACGTGAGGATGATCCGACGCGCCGTTCCACACGTGCCCGGCGTCGACGGTCTCCAAGCCGCGGACGAGAATCCAATCGATGCGCCGCGGGGCGTCGACTCCCAATTGTTCGCCCAGCGGATCATGCACCCCCGGCGTGTCGAGCAACTTGCGCAGCGCCGGTTCGTCAGCGCCGGTATTCAAGTCGCCCAGCAGAATCGCCGGGGCTTCGAGTGCGAGGAACAACTCGCCCACCGTGCGTAGTTGCTCGGCCCGCTCGCGGTCGTCGCTGCGGTCGATATGCGTGACAACCAGGTTCAACGGGCGACCTTGGTGCTCCGCGCGGACGAGCAATGCGTTCCGAAAGCTCTTGCCGTACACCCGCGGCAACGGGATCCGCTGCCAACTCATGATCGCCAGGTTGCTCAAGGCCCCGTTGCCGAACTGATCGCACCACCAGCGCTCCTCGCTCGGCGCGTAGAGCCAGCTCATCCCCAGGGCCGCGCCAAGACTGGCCGCCTGATCGTCGCGATAGCCAGGGAGCGACCCATGCACCTCGTTCAATCCCGCGAAGTCCAGGCCGCGCAGCGTGCGTGCGATCCGCTCCAAGCTCCGCGCGCCGTCGGTTCCCTTCGCGCCATGAATATTGAACGTGCCGATCCGCAGCGTGTCGTTGCCGTCGCGCGACGTCGCCGCCGGCGCATGAAACCAAGTGCCGGCATCGGGTCCGAGCGGCTTCCGCAGCGAACCGTAGTAACCCACGCCAGCGATGAGCGCGATCGCCATCAGCCAGCGACGGAAGTTACGCTGTGCCTTGATTACGGGAGTGTTCGGCGACGCTCCATGCGCGGGATGCACCAGGTGGCGCGCTTCGTCCTTACGCGGGGACAATTCGCGCGTCTCGTCGACGCCGATTCTTTGAGGCGCCAGTCGCGTACTCATGCCGACCTCCGCCAGGTGGCCGCCAGTTGGCCGCTCACCGCGGCCGACACTTCGTCCACGCTGATTTCCGCCAGGCAGGCCGGAATCGCATGCCCCAGGGGACACCGCGCCTTGGCGTAACAGGGTGAACAAGGAAGCCGCTTGTAAATCACTTGCGCGCTGGGCGTAAACGGTCCGGTGCGGAGCGGGTTCGCCGGGCCGAATAGCGCGACGATCGGCGTGCCGACGGCCGCCGCGATATGCATCGGCCCCGTATCGCCGGTGACGAACACTTGGGCGCGGCGAATCAATTCGGCCGTCGCCAACAAGCTGAATTTGCCGTCCGCCCGCCACAAGCTTTCGCTCAGCGGGCGGGCGATCGCATCGCACACGTCGCCAGCGACGTTGCCGCCGACGAGCGCGACACGGTGGCCCGCGCGCAGCAGTCGGTCGGCTAACTGCGTGAATCGTTCAGCCGGCCAGCGATTGGCGTCCTTCCGGCAATGTGGATTGAGCAGCACCAACCGTTCGCCCGCGCGCAGCCCCTGAGCCGCGCACCACTCATCGACCGCCAACCGATCGGCCGCGCCCGGATACAGCGCAAATGCCGGACGTACCTGTTCCCGCGCCGGCACGGTCCCGCGCAGCCGCAGCGCCACCGCGTGCGCCAGATCGATCGATCGCTCCACGGCATGGCGATCCATCGTCGCCAGCGGGACGCGCTCGTGATACAGCCAGTGCGAGTGTTCCTTCGTGGGGGCATGGCCGAAGATGCGGCGCGCCCCGCTGACACGAGCCACCAGTGCGCTCCGCCATAGCCCTTGAAAGTCGATCGCGACATCCCAACGCGACGCGCAAAGTTCGCGGAGGAATCGCCAACTCCCTTGGGCTTGGCCGCGATCCCAGACGATCAACTCATCCAGCCACGGTTGCCCGGCCAGCAAGCCTGCGTGCGCGCGCTCGACCGCCCAGCCAAGGTGTGCTTCTGGAAACGCCTGGCGCAGCAACTGCCCCGCGGGCAACGTGTGCAGCACGTCCCCCAGGGAACTCAGTTTGACGATCAGGATGCGCGGCGCCATGCCGTTCCTTGGGACAAAGCCTGCAGTCGCGCGATCAGCGACGTCGTCGAGTAGCCCTCGACGAGCGGCAGCGAATGGACTTCGCCGCCGTACTTGAGCACGGTCTTCGCGCCGACGATTTTGTGCTCCGGCCAGTCGCCCCCTTTCACCAGCACATCGGGGCGCAGATCTTCGATCAGCCGCGCCGGGGTCCGCTCGTTGAAGATCACCACCTGGTCGACACAGCGCAAGGCCAACAGCATCGCGGCCCGCTCCTGCTCGTTCCAGACCGGCCGCGTCGGCCCCTTGAGCGTGCGAACCGATTCATCGCTATTCAAACCCACAATCAGCCGATCCCCCAGCGCACGCGAGCGCTGCAGCAGATCGACATGGCCGGGATGCAAGAGATCGAAGCAGCCGTTCGTGAACACCAATCGAAAATCGCGCGGCATGGGGCAAGTTCAACAGGGACCGGAAAGCGAAGTCGAGCGTTCGGCGCGCATCGAGAGCGCTTCGCCCCGAGGAAGCCAAACGAGCGACGGATGATAGAACCCGTCCGCCAAATGGAGCAATAGCGCTTGGTGCTGCGGAGGCCAAAGTGTCAATGGCGGGCGCACGTCGCACTTTTCGCGCGCCCATGGGGTGTATTACGACCGATGGCGTGGCAATTGGGCCGGTGGACGGTGGCGGCTGGGGAATCGGGAGAAAGTGGGAGTCAAGAATGGTGTCCGGCGAAACGGCGACATGAACAGGTGCCATGAGTCCTGAGGACCCGCCCGGCGCAGGGCGCAAACAGGTTGTTTCGCCAACGTGGTTCGTCGAGCTGGAGGACGAGACCCGGGGCGCGCTCGACGAACACCCGACGAAATCCTCCGTGCTTCCGTGGATGAGGCCGCGCGTGTCGGTCGCCGCGCGGCGGCTGCGAGCGTCAACTGGGCCGGACATAGCCGGGGGCTTCGCGGCGCTCCACCCCTGGCTACCGACGGCCGCCCCGCTGGCCAATACAGTCGAGGTACCCGACAAACCGCGTTAGTCGTCAACCGAGCTATGCCGAATTAATATCGCCGTCTGCGGATCGCCAGCGCCAGCAGGCCGCCGGCGATGCCGAGCAGCGCGATCGAACTCGGCTCCGGCACGGACTGCGCGCCGGGTCCGGCGCCGAAGTTGTTGCGGACGCTGTTCAAGTCGGTGATGTCGACCGTGCCGTCGAACGGCGCGGTATCGCCGACAATCGGGTCGCCAGAGCTGCCGAAGTTGTTGCGGACGTTGTTCAGGTCGGTGATGTCCACCCGGCCGTCGCCGTTGGTATCGCCAGGCACGTCAGTCTGCTCCACGACCTTGATCGACACCGAATCGCCGTCGTAAATCACGTCCCAGCCCAGGCCGCCGCCGAGGGACGGAAAGTTCGACTGCGCGAACGTGCCGGACAGACTCGCGCCGGTCAACACCGTGAACGTGTTGCCGAGCGAGGGCGTGAAGCTGTCGAGCAGCGATACGTTTAGAACGCCATCCAAATCGACCGCCCCGGTGACCGTCAACTTGTCGAAGCTAGCGAGACTCTCCAGTTGGACGTTCAACGCCGCGTTGACGCTGGTGACGGTGTAGTCGCCGTCGATGATCGTCTCGCCGGCCAACTCGCCGGGGCTGATGGCGCCGCCGGCGTTGACGAGCGAGAACTCCACGCGCGTCGCCGCGGGGACATTGAACCCGTCG
>JALHLM010000021.1:0-8616 GCA_022844585.1 Pirellulales bacterium
CCCGTGGTGATGATCACCGGCTCTCCGGGCGTTCGCGAGCGGTTCAACAACCCGCTGCTGCACCACCGCGTCCGCGATTTCCGCACGCAGCTCGAAGTCTTCGAGAAGATCTGCGTCGCCGGCACCGAGTTGAACGACCCGCTAGTCGCCTTCCGCGAAATCGACCGCTGCCTGGAAGCCGCTGCGCGCTACAAACGCCCGGTCTACATCGAAATCCCGCGCGACATGGTCAAGGTCGTGCCCGGCGCTCCGTATGAACCCTCCATCAGCCCGCCGCAGAGCGATTCCGACGCCCTCGCCGAAGCGGTTCAGGAAGCCGGCGAACTGGTCCGCCGCGCCCGCCGCCCGATCATCATCGCCGGCGTCGAGATTCACCGCTACGGCCTGCAAGACGCGCTCCTGCAACTCGCCGAAGGCTCCGGCATTCCGATCGCCGCCACGATGCTCGGCAAAAGCGTCGTCGCCGAAACGCATCCGCTCTATGCGGGCCTGTACGAAGGAGGCATGGGTCGCGAGGAAGTTACCAAGTTCGTCGAGGACAGCGATCTTATCGTGCTCCTCGGCACATTCATGACCGATATCGATCTCGGCATTTACACCGCCAATCTCGATCCGCGCAAATGCATCTTCGCCACCAGCGAACAACTGCAGATCCGCCATCATCACTATCATGGCGTGCTGTTGGAAGATTTCATCCACGGCCTCGCCGAACAGCGGCTCGATCCGCCGCCGCGAAAAGTCCCGCCACTGCCGCCCGGCTGGGGCGATGATTTCCGCCTCAAGCCCGAGGCCCCGATCACGATCACGCGCCTGATGGCGCGGCTCAATCTGGAACTCGACGAGCACACGATCGTGATCGCCGACGTGGGCGACGCCCTGTTCGCGGCCAGCGAGCTCGTGACACACGGCCGCACCGAGTTCATCTCGCCCGCCTATTACACATCGATGGGCTTCGCCGTCCCCGCGGCCTTAGGCGCCGGCGTCGCGCGGCCGCATCTCCGCACGGTGGCCATCGTCGGCGACGGCGCGTTCCAGATGAACGGCCAGGAACTCTCCTCGATCGTTCGCCTGGGCTTCAACACGATCGTGATCATCCTGGACAACAAAGGCTACGGCACCGAACGCTTCCTCCACCCCGGCGACTTCAACGACATCCACCCCTGGGCCTACCACAAGCTCCCCGAAATCTACGGCGGCGGCACCGGCTATGAAGTCCGCACGGAACAAGAATTCGACCAAGCCCTCCGCGCCGCCTGGGAAGACACGAGCGCAATGAGCATCATCCAGGTGCATATCGCACTGGATGACGTGAGCAAGGCGCTGCGGCGCTTGGCGGAGAAGTTGAGTAAAAGGGTTTGAGGCGAACGAGGTATTTTCATGGCAAGTGTTATCGTCTTCGAGGACTGTGAGTCCCTTGGTGATTGCAATCGCGCATTTCTGCAATGGGCCGCGGATAATCCGAAAGGATTTTATCTGAATAGACGGGCACGCCGTTCGGCATTGCTGCACGCTGTCGGTTGCAAGCACGTTTTCCTGCCAGAGGACGGAAGCAATACCACGTTTGCGAAGGTGTGTGCCATGTCAATTGAATTGTTGATTGAATGGGCACGCGAGAATGACGTTGACGACGACGAATGCAAGGATTGTTTTCCAGTCGATACTTGACATATCAGTCAAAATAGTTAGCCAATCGCACGTATGCCGGGCGCGCACTGTTGTGGCGCGTTCTCCCGCCCGTGCCACAACGTGGTTGCATTTCGTAGTGGCATAGATCAATTCACATGAGCAGCAACTTGTCATTGCGCGATCAGCTCTCCGCGATGTCACGCGACGAACTCAACATCGTGGCGAGGAAACTGCGCGTAAAGAGCTATCGCAAACTCAACAAGGACGTTCTCGTTCGGGAACTGCTCCTTGTCGATGACAGGAAGCTCCGTGCCGCGCTCAACATCACTTTCTGGGACAAATACCATAACCATGTCTATGGCTGGGCGAGCATTATCGGAGTCGTTATCTCAGTCGTGCTGTACCTGCTGCCAGGCGGAGATGACACGGACGCGATCAACCTGCTGGCTGATAACAAGAAAGTTCATGACGACGTAGTCGGTCGATTTGATTCGCTTGAGTCCGCACAGGTCGAGAGTGAACGAAACCAATCGCAGCAACTGCAAGAGATTCTTTTGCGTTCCGAGGAGGCAGCCGGACACGGGCTTCTGAAGCCCGGAGATAGTGAATCTCCCGGCGGACGTGACTTAGGTCGAGATGGCGTATTCTTCGGCAATAAGACGTCGGCATCAACGATGCGCGGGGGAGTTGTATTGTCGGAAGGTAACGATGTGCTTATTGCATTGTCTTTCAAAGGTGATTTGCTCTCCGCGACACTAAATCTTTTTGACAAGGACGGCGTCCTGGTTGTAGAGGTTTCCGATCAATCCAAATTGGGCGGATCCGCCAACGAGTATTTTGTGAATAAAGAGCGAGAATTGCGGCCACAGAGGATTGGAACGGATCGCCTCATTTATCGCGCCAAGGACGGAGTCACCGTTTGCGATATTCACTACGTGAATCGTTACTCGATCGTCATCCGTGGCGAGTTCTATACGCGAAGCGGTCGGCGAGTATCCATAAGCGACGAGCAAGGGCTACTGATTGATCCTGGACCGCATCTTTATGACATGCATATTTCTTTTCCGAACATCTTGCATCTATCGCCACTGCCGCCGCGCAATTAGAGGCCGGGGGGACGTTGACGTAGGTCAGGCACCCTGGTCGAAGGCAAATCACTTCGCACCGCGCCAACGTCAACCAACACCCCAAACCCGCGCTGGCTAATTGCCTGACGGTTTGACGTCTTCTCCTGTCAGGCAATTTGCCTTCATCAACTCTGGAAGTGGCGGCGGTTGGTTTCGACGCCCCGCATCTTGGCTTCGACCAGGGTGCCTGACCTACGGCGGACCGTCTGATACACCGCTTATTCGCCGGCGTTGCCGGGTAATTCGTTTGGCGGGCCTTTCGCCCAATCGGCCGGGTAATGGCCGCTGGCGACGTATTTGTGAAACGTCGACCAGGGCCAATCGCGCGGCGACGCCACGTAGCCGTGTTTGACCGGATTGAAGTGGATGTAGTCGAAGTGCGATTCGAGATCCCGTTCGTCGCGGATGGCATGCTCCCAGAAGCGGCGCTGCCAAACGCTGCGGCGACGTTCCCGCGCACGGGAATGGGTGCGCGGGGGATCAACGTCGATCGCTTTCAACCAATCGAGCGTGAATCGCCGTTTAATCCAACCCCAGCGTATCGCGTAATCGTCATCCCCCGACGGCAACGTCCAAAGCGCATGCAGATGATCCGGCAATAACACCATGGCAATCGACTCAAACGGCAAGCGCCGCTGACATATCCTAAACACATTCCCAAACACGTCCCGGGCCAGCTCACGCTCGAACAACGGCGCGCGTCGCTCGGTCACGACAGTAAAGAAAAACGTCCCACCCGGTATGAAAAACCGACGATAGATCGACATCTCACCAATTCTATCGTCCCAAAACGCCGCTTCAAATCGTAGGTCAGGCACCCTGGTCGAAGACAAAACGCTTGGCACCGCGCCAACGGCATCCAACACCCAAACCCGCGCCGGCTAATTGCCTGACAATTCGGCGCCCCCTCTCGTCAGGCAATTTGCCGGCATCGACTCGGGTTGTCGCATCAGTTAATTGTTGCGCCGCGCATTGCGACTTCGGCCAGGGTGCCTGACCTACCGCTTGGCGCGCAGGCCGAGCTTGTCCGCTAACTTGAGCACCGCCGCGAATTCCGCGTCGGTCACCGGTTGCACGGACAGCCGGGAGCCTTTGCGGAGGAGCTCCATGTTCTTCAGCGTGGGCACGTCGCGGAGTGCCGGGAGCGGGAGGAGATCGGTGAACGCTTCTTCGAGCTGAATGTCGACCATTTGCCAGATGGGGTTCGATTCCGAGGCCTTGGGATCGAAGTGATCGCTCTTCTTGTCCCACGCGGTGAAGTCGGGATAGCCTTCGCGGACGATCGTCGCCGTGCCCGCGACGCCGGCCGGGTCGCAACTCGAATGGTAGAACAGCACGCGGTCGCCCAGCTTCATGCTGTCGCGTAAAAAGTTCCGCGCCTGATAATTCCGCACGCCATCCCAAAACGTCGTCCGCTTGGGGCTCTTGGCAAGATCAAGAATCGAAAAACAATCCGGTTCGGATTTCAATAGCCAAGGCATGGGAGACCAGTTTGAAGTTTTCAGTGTTCAGTTTTCAGTATACGGCATCCAAGCCCTCACTGAAAACTGAACACTGAAAACTTCAAACTGCCTTTTAACTTGTAACGACCACATTATCCCGATGAATCACCTCATCATACGGATGGTATCCAAGCGTCGCCGCGATCGCGTCCGTGCGGAGGCCTTTAATTTTCTGGAGCTCTTCGGCGCTGTAGTTGGTAAGGCCGCGGGCGAATTCGTGGCCGGCGCGGTCACGGACGGCGACAACGTCGCCTTTCTTGAAGTGCCCTTGCACTTCGACGACGCCGATTGGTAGCAGACTGCGCCCGCTCGATTCCACGGCGCGGCGTGCGCCGTCGTCGAGCACCAGATAACCGCGCGGGCGGACGGTGAAGCCGATCCAGCGTTTGCGCGAGCCGATCGCCTGGCCTTGCGCGAGGAACAGCGTACCAACGTCTTCGCCCTTGAGAATCCGTTCGAGCGCGCCCGGCTGCTTGCCGGAAGTAATGATCACGTTTTCGCCCGCGGAAGTAGCCATCCGCGCGGCGACGAGCTTACTTGCCATGCCGCCTTTGCTGAGACCGGTGAGCTTGTCGCGCACTAAGGCGAACGTCGACTCGTCAAGCTTCGTGACGGTGGAGATCAACTTCGCGCTGCCGGACGACGGGTCGCCGTCGTAGAGGCCTTGCACGTCCGAGAGCAGTACGAGCAGCGGCGCGCGGATGAGGTTGGTGACCATCGCCGCGAGGCGATCGTTGTCGCCGAACGTGGTTTGCAGTTCCTCGACGCTGACTGTGTCGTTCTCGTTGATGATCGGTACCGCGCCGAGTTCCAACAGCGTGTGGATGGTGTTCCGCACGTTGAGATAGCGCTGGCGATCGTTGAGGTCTTCGGCGGTCAACAAGATCTGCGCCGCGTGGCGGCCGAATTTTCGCAAGGCCCGGTCATAAGTCTGCACCAGGTACGCCTGGCCGATCGCCGCCACGGCCTGGAGGTGGGCCAGGTCCGACGGCCGTTTTTTCAAGCCGAGCTGCCCCATCCCGGCGCCGACGGCGCCGGAACTGACGAGTGCCACCTTCCGGCCAGCGACCAGCAGCGTGTTCAGCTCCTCGCTGAGGGCCGCGATTCGGGCCTCGTTCAGCGTGCCGTCCTCGCTGGTGAGCACGCGCGTGCCGACCTTCACAATCCAGGTATCGGCCTGCGTGGCAATTTCTTGGCGAAGTACGTCGGGCATGAGGGCGATGGAATTGGGCCGGGTGGATTGATGGACAGCAGTCGCAGAGATTTGGCGGACTAAGGAATGGATTCGAGATACGCCACAGCAGATTTGGAGCATCTGCTGTATCACTCTAGCACGTCAAGAGTTTCGCCCTCTGACGCACCGTGTAACAACAGGTAATCTTCCCATCCATATTTGCCCGTGCAGCAAACGAGCGTAGCCATCTGCAAGGCCGGCTGTTCGGTCAACAGGCGTTGAACGTGTTGCCAAATAGGAAGTACTGAGCCATCGGTCCAGCAGGTGAAGTTGACATAGTCGTCACCTGGTCCGCCTTCATCAACCTGCACGTCAGCGCCAGTCTTTTTCAGAAAATCGCGAATGCCCAGCTGATCAAATTGGAGCAATTTACTAGGGTGAATTTGTATCGCAACGCAGTTTTGCATGAAAATGCCCTCCGCCGGCACGTTCCGCGTTCAGTTTCTATAGTCTTCCCCCACTTTTGTCCCTAGCGTACCTGTGTTCCGCCGCACGGAAAAGTCGGCCCAGACCGTACTTGCGAGCATTTGGTTGTGAAAGTGCTAGCACCGCGTACAATTGGACGCCATGAGCGAACTCCAGCACGAATGCGGCATTGCCGCCATTTATCACCTGCCCGGCCGACAGGTAAGTCCGCTCTGCCCTGAACAGGGACCGGACGAGGTTTCGCGGCTGATGCCCCGGATGTTGCTCGACATCCAGAACCGCGGACAATTGTCCGCCGGCATCTCAACCTTCAATCCCGAGCGCAACCAGCTGATCGACACGTTCAAGGAATTGGGCGGCGTCAGCGAGGTCTTCCGGCTTAGCCATCGCGGCAAGGCCGAGAGCCTGATGAAGGAATACGCCGGCCGGGCCGCTATCGGGCATGTGCGGTATGCCACCTGTGGGGCGGAAGATCGCAGTTACGCCCAGCCGTTCGAGCGTCACCACATCCAGAAACACAAGTGGTTCAGCTTCGCCTTCAACGGGCAGTTGGCGAATTATCCCCAGTTGCGGCAGGAGCTGCTGGCCGACTCGGACAACTACCTGGCCCGCGAGACCGACACCGAAATCCTGATGCACTTGATCAGCCGGGAACTGTCCGATGGGGACAAGCCGTCGCTGATCGATGTGATGCGGAATATTTCCCATAATTTTGACGGCGCGTACTGCATCGTGCTGGTGAACGCGCTGGGAGACATGTTGGTGGCCCGCGACCCGCTGGGCGTGCGGCCGCTGTGCTATGCCAAAGAAGGCCCATTGTTCGCCGCGGCCAGCGAGAGCGTGGCCCTGTTGAACCTGGGCTTCCAGGCCGAAAGTATCCACGATCTGGAGCCAGGCTTCGCGATTACTATCACCGACGGGCGGTTCGAAATCGAACCCTTCGTCACCAGCACCGGCACCGCCCATTGCTTTTTCGAGTGGGTCTACTTCGCCAACGTGGCTAGCAAGCTGGACGGGCGGAGCGTGTATCTCTCGCGGACGGCGCTGGGAAAAGAACTGGCGGCCCTGGAAACGGTGCCGATCGACGCCGACACGATCGTCGTGCCAGTGCCGGATACGAGCAAGGCGGCTGCGGACTCGATGGCCTTTGAACTCGGCGTGCCATCATTCGAGGGGCTGATCCGCAATCGCTATTCGGGGCGGACCTTCATCGAAGGGTCCGGCAACCGTAAGCGGAAGGCGGAAACCAAGTACACGCCGCTCCGGGACGTCCTGGAAGGCAAACGTGTGCTGCTGGTGGAAGACTCGATCGTCCGTTCCACGACGATGAAAGTGCTGTTGGAGCGGATTCGTAAACTCGGTCGGGCTAAGGAGATCCACGTTCGCGTGGCTTGCCCGCCGATTGTGGCGCCCTGCTTCTACGGCATCGACATGTCGACGATCAATGAGTTGTTCGCCCCGAAGTTTATGGGCGGAGGAGCGCTGACGGAGCAGGCGCAGGCGGCCATGGCCGCGTCGCTGGGGGCCGATTCGCTCCGTTACCTGCCGGTCGAGTCGATCGCCCGAGCGATTGGCTTTGCCTCCGAGCGGCTGTGTCGTGCTTGCATTACGGGCGAGTATCCCACGCCTTGCGGCCGGGAACTCTATCAAGTGGCGCTGCTGAACGCGCGCGGCGAATCGCAGGGGCGAACTTACGAGACCGCGGTCGCTGGCGCCGGCTGAAGTCAGTTTTCGACCAATCTTAGGGAACCAATTCGAGGAGGCGGGACTCGAAATCAAAGGCGAATGATAGTTGAACTGCGCTTTCACGTGGATTAACGTGGCTGCACAGATCAGATTGCGGCCCTCTCTCGGTGGTTTGCCCCAAGGAATAGGAGGGCTTGACTCCCGGTACTTGAACAACAACCTTATGCCCTGACCGTTCGGCGCTCATGCGTCATGGATGATCTTGCGTGGTGTCGATATGTCAAGCTGTAGCCGCGGGGTTCCCCAACCCAGCGGTGAGAAGCCCTCGCAAGTGACTGCCCCTCTTGCGAGGGCGTTTTTTTCCCGCTGCTCTTCAGTGGGATGAATTCTGGCGCGACGTCCGTTCCATCGGCGTCGGGAGACCCCTCCCACAGGTTTTCGTCTGGCCTGATTCTGCCTCAATTCTCACGACATGGATGAATGCGCAGTTTGCGCAACACGGGTGGATTTTTCTTGCGGTACGATCGCCACTCATTTAATGTTGAATCTGGGAAACATCCCTAGCGCACCCCCTGGAATGGTGGGGTGACACGCTTCGCGCGCGTTCGTTGCCTGCGCGCTGGCGGGGATGGTTCGCGCTGCGAGTGCAAATTGGCTCCGGCGTTTGAGTTCGGAAACGTGGTGCGGGCACGATTGTGGCGTTCGCAGGGAACTAAATGTCCGTCACAATCGTCGCAAGTTAAACTCCGCGCGCTCCCGCGACTGGCGACCACACAGGGGCCACACGCCAGAGCGAGAGTCGCGCGAATCCCACAATCGTCGTAGGCAGTCCGAGCCCGAGGCCCATTGGCCGCGGGCCCCGTTCAGGAGAGGTATCCATGTCGTTCTGGCGTTCGCGGCGTCACTCCCAGCATGACCTGATTCAGGCGATGCAAAGCCGGCCGCAGCGTGAAAAGGGCAAGCATGCGAAGCGCCGGTCGTCGAAGTTCGAGCAATTCGAACCGAAGCGACTGCT
>JALHLM010000021.1:8626-22585 GCA_022844585.1 Pirellulales bacterium
TTCAATCATCCCGAACGAAGGGGAATTGCTCACCGACGGGCAGACGCGCGACGTCGCGCCGCGCGAATTGACCTTCCGCTTCAGCGAAGGCCAGATCATCGATCCGACGACGCTCGGCGGCATTCAGATTGTGCGGAGCGGTTTCGACGGCGTGTTGGGCGACGGTGACGACGTGTTGATCGAACCGGGCTACATCGGCATCGGCGATCGCCCCAATGAAGTCGTGGCACGGTTTGCTGATACTTTGCCGGACGACTTGTACCAGATCCGCATCATTGGCGCCGGCGCGGACACGCTGCGCAACAGCTTTGGCGACCCGTTCAATGACGGCGTCAACGTCACCGTCACGTTCGAGATGGACCTGGGCGCCCAGGTGATCGCGGTCGTGCCTCAGCCGATGTCGCGACTCGCCAACGGCGGGCTGTCGCAGGCGCGCAATCAGATTGAAGTCTACTTTAACAACGACAATCTGAACCAATCCTCGGCCACGAACCGCAGCTTCTATCAACTCATCTTCACGAAGTCGACCGGCAGCAACCAGGACGACCAGGTCTTTCTGCCGACGAACGTGAGCTACGACCCGGCGCAGGACAAGGCTGTCCTTACGTTCGCGAGCGACCTCGCGCTGCTGGGTGCCGGTGAAGGCATTTACCGGCTGCGCATCGGCAATGCGGACGCCATCCCCACCGCGCCGACCGTCACGCAGACGTCCAACATCGATCAGGGGTCGACGTTCGCGACCGCGTTGAACATCGGTCCGCTCGCCAATCAGTCCAAGGTCATCAAGGCGGCCGTCGATCCGCAGTTGTTTCAACTCGAATTGCCCGGCGACATCAGCGAGCCGGGGCATCGCCAGACCACGCAACAATCGCATTTCCTCTTCGAACGTTTCCCGGACTCGACGGTCGGCACCACGACCGCGTATTACAACTTCAAAGATCTGTACGGGTTCGATCCGTTCGGCAACCAACTGTTCAACACGATCACCGCGGAACAGAAGGAACGCGTACGCGAGATCTTCTCGTTCTACAGCTATTACGCCGGCATCCAATTCATCGAATCCGCCGATCGCGGCATGACGATCGTCACCGGCGATCCGCGCGCCCTGGATCCCACGGTCCCAACGGGGCCGTTCGGCGTGATCGGCATCGCCGGCGGCGGGCTGGTGGGCACGGCCATCATGGATCAGGCCGAGGACTGGGGCGCGAACGAGTTCGGCGGCGAGTGGTTCCAGACGGCGATGCACGAAATCGGGCACTTGCTGGGCCTCGGCCATGCCGACGAATTGGCGCCGATCACGATCATGTCCGGGATCATTCAACTCGGGTTCACCGGTGACATGGTGTTCCCAGGGGACCAGGACATCGTCCACCTCCGGCACAAATATCGTCCGGAAGTGAAAGACATCGACGTCTATCGCTTCAGCGTGGCGGTGGCGGGAACGATTACGGCCGAGACGATCGCCGAGCGGTTGCCGGAGGCCAGCGAACTCGACAGCCTGGTGTCGATCTTCGATTCCAGCGGCAAATTGTTGGCGCGGAACGACGACTACTTCGGCAACGATGCGTTCGCACAGATTGAAGTGCCGGCCGGCGACTACTTCGTGGTCGTCTCCAGTACCGGCAACAACGAATACAACCTGAACGTCGAAGACAGCGGATTCGAAGGCACCACGCAGGGCAACTATGCCTTGCGAATGGAATTCACCGCCAAGCCGACCGCCGGGATGAAAGACGCGACCGGCACGCTGTTCGATGGTGACGCCGATGGCAAGCCGGGCGGCGCGTACAACTTTTGGTTCCAGGTCGCCACGGCCGACAACACGGTCTATGTCGACAAAGCCGCGACGACCAGCTCCGGTCCGTTAGGCTCGTTGGGAAATCCGTTCCGCACTCTGCGCGAAGCGACTGATCCGAACATTGCGACGAGCGCCCGCGCGGGAGACGTGCTACGGGTCGTCGGCAACGGCGGCGCCGATGGCAGTATCGACTCGCTGGCCGACAACCTGGCCTACGAGATTGGCTTCAACAGCCTGGGGAACGCCCTCGCCGACGGCACCACGCTGCGCGTCCCGAAGGGCGTGTCGATGGTCGTCGACGCAGGCGCGATCTTCAAGCTCCGTCGCGCGAACATCGATGTGGGTAGCTTCTCGTTGAACGTCGATCGCAGCCTGAGTTCCATGCAAGTCCTCGGCACTCCGGTGCGGAGCGTGCACTTCACGTCGTACAACAACGAGCAAGTCGGACGCGATACGTTCGCCTTGCCCACCACGCCGGACGAAGGAGACTGGGGCGGACTCGTGTTCCGCAACGAGTTCGACTACGACGCGGGGCGCACGGTGTTGGAGACGGAAGGCATCTTCCTGAACTACATCAATCACGCCGACATCACTTACGGCGGCGGCGATGTGCTCTTCGACTCGCGCCAGACGACGTTCAGCCCGATTCACCTGCTCGAATCGCGGCCGACGATCACGCACAATTCGATTCGCTTGACTTCCGGGGCCGCCGTGTCGGCCGACCCGGACAGTTTCGCCGAATCGCGGTTCTACAGCGATGCATACACGGCGGACTACAACCGCATCGGACCCGAGGTCCAGGCGAATCGGTTGTCGAACAACACTATCAACGGGTTGTTCGTGCGAATCGACACCGAGGGACTGTCCGGCGAACCGCTCGACAAGCTGAACGTATCCGGCCGCTTCGACGACACCGATATCGTCCATGTGATCTCCGAGAATCTGAAGATTCGCGGCAACCCCGGCGGACGGTTGCTGGTGATCGATTCCACCACCGGCGATGAGCGCAACCTCGCCCGGGCGGACGCCCGGCTGAAAATCGATGCCGGGATCGTGGTCAAGTTTGACGGCGCCCGCATCGAAACGGAGATCGACGCCGACCTGATCGCCGAAGGCGATGCGCGCAACCGCATCATCTTCACCTCGCTTTCCGACGATCGATTTGGCGGCAGCGGCTCCTTCGACACCGGAGGCGAGGACCCCACGGCCTTGCCGGAACCTGGCGACTGGGGCGGTCTCTACTTCGGTCCATTGTCCGACGGCAGCATCGATCATGCTTTGATCACCTACGCCGGCGGCATCAACACGATCGCCGGCGACTTCGCCGGCTTCAACGCCGTCGAAATCCATCAGGCCAAGGTGCGGCTCACCAACAGCACGTTGGAATTGAATGACGACGGGTTCGGCGGCGCCGCGCGGCTCGGCATGACCGAGAACGCCGAGGCGACCGTGTTCATTAGCGGCGCGCAGCCGATCGTGGTGAACAACATCATTCGCGATAACGCCGGCGCGGCGGTCAATGTCAACGTCAATGCGCTCAACAGCATTCACACGTCGGATTGGGGACGCAACACCGGCCCCGTCGATATCTACACCGGCGTGATCGACAACTTCGGTCCGTTGGTCCGCGGCAATCTGATGCGGAACAACGACATCAACGGCGTGATCGTCCGCGGCGCGACGTTGACCACGCAATCGGTCTGGGACGACACGGACATCGTCCACGTCCTGTTCGACGAAGTGATTGTCGATAACCATCACACCTTTAGCGGCCTCCGTCTGCAAAGCTCGCGCAACGAGAGCCTGGTCGTCAAACTCTTCGGCGATGAAGCCGGCTTCACGGCGACCGGCGTCGCGCTCGATATCGACGACCGCATCGGCGGCAGCGTGCAGATTCTCGGCACGCCCGGCCGGCCCGTGGTCTTGGCCTCGCTGGCCGACGACTCCGTCGGCGCCGGTTTGGACCCGGATTCGAACGTCGTGCTCGACACCAACAACGACGGCATTCTTTCGGCGCCCGCGCCCGGCGATTGGCGGAGCGTGCGGATGGAACGCTACAGCAACGATCGCAACGTCGAAATCGTCAACGAGGAAGAGCTCTCGATTGGCAACGGTTCGAATATCAACGGCGTGCCGGAATCGGCTCAGCCGTTGGGCGAATTGGCCTCGGCCGAACTGGCCGGCGACGACAATCGACGGCTCGGCTTCGAAATTCACGGCTTCCTGAATGGCATCGCCCCGGGCGATGTCGACGTCTACAGCTTCCGCGCCTTGGCCGGAACGGAAGTCTGGATCGACCTCGATCGCACCGCCTACGCGTTGGACAGCGTGCTGGAACTGATCGATGCGGACGGCGTGGTGCTGGCACGATCGGACAACTCGTTCAAGGAGTTCCAGACGCCCTCGCAGTTGGTGGGCGACGCCCGCCTGATGCAGCGCGATATTTTCAACGGCCGCGATCAATACGGCACCAACCCGCGCGACGGCGGCATGCGGGCCATCCTGCCGGGCCCCGTCTCCAATGTGCCCAAGACGTACTTTGTGCGCGTGCGGGCGCGCGGGCAAAACATCGACAACCTGACCGGCGGGCAGTCGATGGGCGAGTACCAATTGCAGATCCGCCTGCGCGAAGCGGACGAAGTGCCAGGTTCCACGGTCCGCTATGCCGACATCCGCAACTCCACCAACGGCATTGAATTGCTCGGCCTGCCGACGCGTTCGCCGCTATTGGGCGACGTGGCCGAGAACCTCACCTTGCCCAACGGCGTCCGCGCCGAATCGCAGAACATCGGCAACGTGCTGGCCGGCGACCTGGGCGTGATCGACGTGGCGGGCAACCTGCAGGATCCGCTCGGGCTGGACGTGGACTGGTATCAATTCCAGTTGTCGTTCGCCCTCACGCAGGCGTCCGCGGGCTTCATCAGCACGTTGTTCGATATCGACTACGCCGACGGCTTGGCGCGTCCGGACACGACGTTGGCGTTGTTCGACGACGAAGGGCATCTGATCATGATCGCCCGGGATTCGGACATCACTGACGATCAGCCCAATTCCGCCGCGGGCAGCACGATTTCGGAAACGACCCGCGGTTCCTTCGGCAAGCTCGATCCGTACGCCGGACCGTTCGCCATTCCGGCCACCGGAACTTTGGAGAACTACTACCTGGCGGTGATGTCGAACAAAGTCCTGCCGACGGTGTTGAACGCGACCTACCAGATCGACGCGGCAAATCCGTTGGTGCGCCTGGAGCCTCTGCCGGAAACGATTCGCATTGCCGACGAGCATTTGATTCCCGGCGGCGAAGGAACCAGCAACGCGCCGCCGCTGTTCGACCTGTTTCCAGGCGAAACTGTCGATGAGATTAACGCGAACGCCAACATGTTGATGCTCAACGACGTCAACACCTGGATTGTGGCCGGCGGCGAAATGTACACCGTGGATGCCTATAGCGGCTATCTGGAAACCGACGTCACCGAACAGGGCGAGGTTTTGCCCGACGTCAACGAGAATGGCTACCGGTATCAAGACGTGCAGATGCGGAATGACGGCAAGATTTTTACGGTCGCCAATATCACCAACGGCCAGACTGCATCGTCCGTGTTGCGCGAGATCACGCCGACAGTGGGCGATGTCGGAGACAACCATCCGATTACCAATCAGGTGGTGAATTCGCTCACAGGTTTTGGAGACGACCCGGAAGCCCCGGAGCCGCAATTCGACGCCGTCGAGGGCGCGTCCGTCTTCTTCGAGGCCATGGCCTGGGAGCCGGGCGAATCCCCGCGAAGGCGGTTGCTTTACGCCGTGGGTCACGTCCCGGGCTTCACGCCGAATCCGGAGGCCTTCGATAACGACGACCCGGGGCCCATTGGTCTGCCGGCGTTTGAGGACGCCACAGGGGACAATTGTTATCCGAATTTGTTCTTCCGCATCGCAGGTGACGACTTGTGGGGCGGGAACATTAACGCTGGCGACATCCTGGGCATCCCCCAGGACATCGACACGCCCTTTGAGCCGGTGTACGGCACCAATGGTTGCTTGGACACTCGGATTAACACCGCGCCTGAAGGGGATCCACCGGTGTTGGAAGACGGCGGCATCATCACCGGCATCGCCATCATCCCGGTGGCGGAGCGGGACGAGGACGGCGTGCCGATTCTGGATCCCTTCGGCAATCCCATCCTCGTCGATCGGATGTATGCGGTCACCGACCTCGGCAACTTCTTCGAGATCGAAGATTACGCCGACCCTGACACCAATGGCCCAAATGCAATTGCGATGGGCGGCCCCAGGGCACGGTTTATCACGAACTTTGACGGTGCTGGGATTCCCTTTGCCGGGTTGACGAACGGTCCACAGCTCGCCGAGGGCGGCGTGTTCGCATCTGTGCTGTTCGCCACCACGCAGGATGGGCGGATTGTCACGATCGGCCCCGAGGGAGATCTGTTGCCGTTGCTGATCAACGGCAACGAATCGACGTCCATCGGAACGGGTACCCCTCCGGGTATCGGAGCGCAAGGCATCACCTTCTCGCGCTTCGACTACAACCTGTGGCATATCTCCGGCCGTCGCGACACCGAGGCCGGGCACGGCATCGACGGACAGCTCGGCGCCACGCGTGAGCGGTCCACAGTGCAGGACAACGCCACGTTTTATTTCGGCTTGGAAGATCCGCGCGACGCCACGACGCGGACCATCCAGCCCTATACGAACGCGATGGTGGACACGAACCCGGGCATTTACGACCCGGCGCCGTCGTACGACGTTCCCGGCGGAGCGCATGGGGCGCTGACGACGGCGACGTTCGATTTGTCGCCGTACACTGCGGGCGACAAGCCGACGTTGTATTTCAACTACTGGGCGGTCACCGAAGGCGCCGCGAGCACGATCGCCGATTACACGCTGATGCGGGACTCGTTCCGCGTGTATGGCACGGCCGACGGCGCGAACTGGAAGCAGTTGACGACCAACAACACTTTCAAGTCGAACAACGTCGACGAATTGTCGGAGTTGCCGAACGCCATTTCCGCGACCGGCGGTGACTACCGGTTCGATCCGTATCCGAATCAGCGCGTGCAAGAGACGTTCGATTACACCAGTGCCGATCAAGGCAACTGGCGCCAGGCGCGCATCGATCTGGGGGACCTCGCCGGTTCGAAATACGCCCAGTTGCGATTCGAGTTCTCCACCGCGGCCTCGGTTGACTGGGGGATGGACATCCAACGCTCGCTGGGCGCATCGACGTACTTCAGCGAAGGCGGCACCGGCGGCATCGCCGTCGCGCCGCCCGCGGGCAAAGACATCGTCGACGGCGACACCTTTGAGTTGCAGGGGATTGTGGGTGGATCCCCATTGATCCAAACCTTTGAGTTCGATACCGGCTACACGCTGGTCGCGCCGATGCACGCCGGCAAATTGATCCAGGACGGGGAACAGTTCACCGTCAAGATCGGCGATGCGGAGTTGCGGTTCGAATTCGATCGCAATGGCGTCGTGTCGAACGGGTTCACCGGGATCCGCGTCTTCGACACGATGTCGCCCGGCGACGTGTCCAAAGCGATTTATGACGCGATGGCCGCGGTGTATGTCGGCGACCTTTTCGTCGATGCTTTGGGCAATCCGCTGGTCTGGCTGAACGGCGAGCGGGTGAACCTGGGACAAACCGTGGAAAGCGTGACGCAGTCGCCGAACGCGGTGATGATTCTGCAGGGCGGAGGCCCCGGGAGCGTGAGCACCTTCGGGGCGGCGCCGATCCTGATCCATGAGGGGATGTCGCGCGAGGAGGTGACGATCGCCATGGCGCGGGATATCGACCAGGCGATCGCCGGCGACGTCTCGCGGCCTATTCCGCTCGATCTCCAATCGCCCGATCTCGGCACCGTGTCGAAAGCGGATGGCAAGGGCGCCTTGCGGATCTTCGGCCTCGAAGTCTCCATCGCTGGCCCCCTGGCGGTCGGCGAAGCGCTGCAAGGCGAGCAACTCGTGCTGCCGGTGCCGACCTTCTCCGGCGACGCTCCTGGCAAGTACTACGGCGACTTCACGAACCTTGTCAGTGAGAACTTCCGCGCCAAGAACAACCGCCTGGAAGGCGTGTACATCGACGACTTCGTAGTCGGCTTCGCGGAGCGCGGCGAGTTGGTCGTCCATGCCAACGCGAGCGACCCGAACAACGAAATGTTCCCGGTGCCGCAGTATCCGGAAGAAGGAGAGTTCTTTGAGGAAGCGGTGCAAGGGCCGTACCAACTGCAGATTCGCCTGGCCTCGGCGATGGTCGATCCCGGCGGAGAGATCTTCGACACCATCGACACGAACGACCGTCTCGCCGACGGCATGACGATGATCGCGCCGACGGGCGATCAGATCCGCGACGGCGCAACGTTTACCTTGACTGACGGAGTCAAGAGCGCGAAGTTCGAATTCGACGTGGGCGACGGCTTCACCGCGGGCAATGTCCGCATCCTGTTCGACGGTTTGGAAACCGCCGAAGAGATCGTGGTCCTGATGCGAAACGCCATCAATGGGCAATCGATCATCAAGGTCAAGTCGGACACCGTGCCCTCCTTGGCTCCGGACAGGGCCACGACCAACCGCCTGCACTTGTATGGAGCGGAGGGCTTCCGTGACCTTGGCGGCCTCGAGCTTGAGCCGAACGACACGATCGCGGACGCCGTGAAGACTGGATTGACTTCCGCGACGCAAGGCGTGTGGACGCGGACCGGCAACATCGGCGACAGCGGCGAATACACCGATGTCGACATGGTCGAGATCCAGTTGAACGCGGGCGATTCCGCGCTGATTGATATCGACGTCGACCGCGACGCGAACCCCGACAGCGCCTTGTTGCTGGAATCGCTGCATTCCGCCTTGCGGGTGTTCGACGAACAAGGCGTCGAAGTCGGCGCTTCGTTCTTCTCCTTATTGGCGCCGGGCCCGTTCGTGGGTGCTGCGCCGGGCGAACTGCCGAGCTGGGATCCGTCACTGCGATTCGTCGCGCCGCGGACCGGCAAGTACTACATCGGCGTCAGCGCCGGCGGCCCGCTCACAACCAACCTCGCCTACGACCCGAAAATCGCGCGGTCCGGGGCGGGCTCGTCGATCGGCTTCTACCAGCTCTCGGTGTCGGTCGGAGGCAGCAACGCCTTCAGCATGAACATCTTCGATTCGCTGTTCGGCGACGAAAATCCGCTGCGTCAGCAGGGACACGTCGTGTTGCATAGCAACGTCATCACCGACGCCGAGGAATACGGCATTCGGGTCGACGCCGACGATCGCGATACTGGCGATCGCCCGCATCCCGGTGCGCCGCGCAATCTGCCAGGACTCAACAGCCAACGGCTGGTGTCCGGCGTAACGGTCAAGAACAACATCATCGCCGGAGCGGATACCGGCGGCATTCTGTTCAGCGGCGATCCAGGTCCGGATGCGGCCGTCGTGTTCGGCCGGATCATCAACAATACGATCTACGGGGACTTCGAGGACGCCGGCGGGTTTGGCATCAACGTAAACGAGAACGCCAGCCCGACGATCATCAACAACATCATTTCGAAGTTCGATGTCGGGATTTCAGTGGACGCCACGAGCCAGTCAACGGTCATCGGCGGCACCGTCTACCAAGGCAACTCGATCAACACGGCCGGCACGGGCGTGGGGAGCTTCCCGCTGTTGCTCGATCCGATCACGCCGAGCGACCCCCAACAGCCGCTGTTCATCGATGCACCGAACGGCAACTTCTACCTGGCGCCGAATTCGAAGGCCATCGACAGCTCGATCAACGTGCTGCAGGAACGGCCCTACATGGTGTCGATCGGCAGTTCGATTGGATTGGCGCCTTCGCCCATTCTCGCGCCCGAGCGGGACGCCTTCGGTCAACTCCGCGTCAACGACCCGGACGTACCCTCGCCGCCGGGCTTGGGCTCCAACGTCTTTAAGGACCGCGGCGCGCTGGATCGGGCCGACTTCGCGGGGCCGACTGCGGTGCTGATCGTACCGGAAGACAATTCGCCGACCGGCATCGATCTGGACCCGAATCCCAACGCCGTGTTCTTCGTCGGCCAAACGGTCACCAAGTTCGCGCTGCAGCTGGTCGACGGCGTGTTGCCGGCCGATCCGCAGGCGGGCGTGGGCGTGAACGACGTCACGGTCACCTCCGCGAAGTTCCTGCTGCGGCGGGACGGCGCGTTGCTGACCGAGGGCGCCGACTACTTCTTCAGCTACGACGCGTTGAACAACATCGCTCGCTTCACCGCCGCCCAAGGCATTTGGACCAGCGGCAGCAGCTACACGATCACGGTCAACAACGGCGTCGGCAGCGGCATCCAGGATATCGCCGGTAACACGATCAAGCCCAACAACCTGCAGGGCGAGACGAGCTTCCTGGTGAATCTGGCGACCGCCGATTTCGGCGACGCGCCGGATCCGGATTACCCGACGGTGATCGCCAGCCAAGGCGCGGTCCACGTGTTATCGCCGACCGTGTTCCTGGGCGCCGGCGTGACGTCGGACAACGATGGGCAACCGAGCAGCGGCGCCACCGGCGATACCGATGACGGCGTGCAGTTCTCCAGCCGGCTGTTCGCGGGGCAGGCCACGTCCGTCGTGGTCAACGCCTCGGTCGCTGGCAAACTCGACGCCTGGGTTGACTTCAACCGCGACGGCGATTGGGACGACGCCGGCGAGAAGGTGTTCACCAATCGCTCCCTGGTCAAAGGCAACAACCTGTTGACGATCAACGTGCCGGAAGGCGCCGTGACCGGCGAGACCTTCGCGCGGTTCCGCTTCAGCACGGCCGGCGGGTTGAACCCAACCGGACTCGCACAGGACGGCGAGGTCGAAGATTACCAGATCGACATCGCGTCGGCCGCGGCGTACTCGCTCGTGGTCACCAGTCCGGAAGGCAAGGAGCTCGGCAAGGACATCGACGGCCGCTACGGCGTCGGGCCAGGCAGCGAAGTTCAAATCAACGTCTATGTCGACGATCAGCGGCTGCTGGCCTCCGGCGGCGGCGTGCGGGCGGCGTTCGCGGATTTGGTCGCCAGCTCCAACACGCTGGAATTCATCGCGGCGTCCCTCAAGTACGGGCCGACGTTCACCACTTCGCTCGCCGGCACGATCAACGTCGCCGCTGGCATCGTGGACGAAGCCGGCGGCATCGGCACGAATCCCACGGGCACCGATCGGCAACTGCTGTTCTCGGTCCGTGGGCGCATCAAGAACGACGCGGCGGTCGGATCGGTGGTCGATCTGACGACCGACGCGGCCGACAGCCCGACGCATACCACGCAGCTCTATGGAAGCGACACGCCGGTCCCGCCGGCCTTCGGGTTCAGCTCGCTCGTCGTGCTGGAGAACCCATACAAGAACCCGGCCAACCCGTTCGATGTGAACAACGACGGGATCGTCAGCGGCTTGGACGCGTTGGTGCTGATCAATCGGCTCAACGCTAACGGCGGGCCGGTGAATCTGCCGATTCCGGTCACCACGTCGCAGCCCCCGTATTACGATCCGACCGGCGACAATCGACTCACGGCGCTCGACGTGCTGCAGGTGATCAACGAGATCAACCGCCGCACGGCTGCCGCCCGAGCTCAGGAGTCGCAGGGCATCCAAACGCCGACTCCGACGCCTTCGTCGTTCACCAGCTCGCAAACTGTAGCCTTGGCGACGGATTCGAGCCCGATGACGCCGGCCTTCGCCGGGGCGTTCCTGCCGACGACGTTGTCGGTGGCGAACAACGCTCCGGCAGCCGAATTCGCCGTGGACAGCCTGTTCGCGGCGGACTTCGACGAAGACGATCACGCGGTCGCCGTGGCCGTTTCCGACGACGTCTGGGCGGACGAAGCACTCACCGAAGAGATTGCCGCGGGACGTCCCCGCTCTGCGGCGCACGCCGACGAACTGGCCAGTCTTTGGAATCACGAGACTCAAGACTGGACAAGTTCGGCACGTGAGACCATCGTGGAAAAGAAGCACTCGAAACGTTGGCTTTGATTGACACCTCGCCACCGGGCGATTGGGGCCCTCCTAGGCAACTGGCATCCTAGCGCAAGAACACCATGAAGAAGCAATTGATTCAGAAGTCCGCTCGGGCACGTCGTCCGTTTGGAACGCTGCCAAGCCGTTCGGCCGCTGGACGCCGTTTTGCCGGAGTGGAGCAACTCGAAGAGCGCTCGCTGCTGGCTGCCGTCGGAGTTGGTCCGGGCGTTGGCGGCAACAATGCGCCGCTGATCTTCGATGCCTGGCGCAACCCGCTGAACCCGCTGGATGTCAGTGGCGACGGGCGAGTCACGGCGCTCGATGCCTTGCGCGTCATCAACGCCTTGAACGACGGCGGTCCAAGGCAGTTGCCCCCCACGCCCGGGTTCGGGATTCCGATCGGCGCCGGTGGCTCGGTCGTTCCGCACGGAATCCAGCCGCTGGCGGACCAGAAAGCAAACTACATCGACGTCAACGGCGACGGTCGTCTCTCGCCGATCGACGCCTTGCGCGTGATCAACAAGATCAACGCTGCGGCGGGTGAACAGGTGCGAATCCGTTTGGAAGCCACGGACACCGCCGGCAACGTCATCACCAAAACGCCCGTCGATTCCGTTTTTCAGCTTCGCGGCTACGTACAAGATCTTCGCGAAAACGCCGACGGCGTATTCAGCGCTTACATGGACATCCTGTACAACCAGGCCGTGGCGACGGCCGAAGGCACTGTTTCGCAGTCTACTTTTGATCCGCTGTACCGCACGTTCTTCGACGGCAATCTCTCCACGCCTGGCTTGGTGAATGAGATTGGTTCCGCCGCGACCGATATCTTCACGCCGCTGGGGCCGACGGAACGGTTGCAGTTTATTCTGCCGTTCCATGCGGACGCCGGTGGTCTCGCCACGTTCACGCTCGATCCGGCCGATACGGCTGGTTACGACATCCTGGTGTTTGGTTCGGACGTTCCCGTGCCGACATCCGAAGTCGAATTTGTCAACACGATTCTCTTGGTCGGCGAATTCCCGTCGGTCAGCATCGACGACCAGACAATCACCGAAGGGGACAACGGTACGCAGCAGATGGTATTCACCGTCTCACTGTCGGCGCCTCCGACTCTGACGGTGACCATGGACTTCGCCACCGTAAACGGCACCGCAACTTCCGGCCAGGACTTCAACCCGCTATCGGGCCAGCTCACGTTCCTGACCGGCGAGCAAACCGTCACCGTCAGCGTGCCCATCATCGGCGACACGGCCCAGGAAGGTACGGAAACGTTCACTGTAAATCTTACGAACGTCACGAACGCCACGGTGACCAAGGCCATCGGCACCGGCACGATCATCGACAACGAGATTCCGCCAGTCGACGTCAGCATCAACGACGTGACGATCGCTGAAGGCAACTCGGGCACGGTGAATGCCGTGTTTACGGTGACCCTGGCCGAAGCCAGCGACTCCGAGGTACGCGTCAATTTCGCCACCAGCAGCGGCACCGCCTTAACAGGCACGGACTTCACGGCCGCGAATGGCGAAGTCGTCTTCGCCGCGGGCGAGACCACCAAGACCATCAGCGTGCCGATCATCGGTGAAACGCTGTTCGAAGACAACGAAACGTTCAACGTCACGCTCAGCGGCGGCGTGGGCGTGCTGATTCAAGACGGGACCGGCGTCGGCACGATCACCAACGACGACACCGCGCCGGCGATCAGCATCGCCGACACGTCGGCCAACGAAGGACACAACGTCACCCTGAATGCCGTGTTCACAGTGACGCTCTCCGCGCCGGCAGGCGTGCAGATCAATGTCGATTACGCGACGGTGGCGCAAACCGCCACGGCTGGCGTCGACTTCACCGCCACGACCGGCACGGTGAACTTCCTTCCGGGTGAAACCAGCAAGACCATTCAGGTGCCGATTCTGAGCGACACCATCGCCGACGCGGGCGAGACCTTCGCAGTCAATCTTTCCAATGCGTCCGCCGGCACGATCGCGGACGCACAGGGCATCGCGACGATTCTCGATCCCCCAAGCGACCTGGTCCGCATCCGTCTCGAGGCCACGGACGTCAATGGCGCTCCGATCACGAACGCCCTGGTCGGCGAAGACTTCTTTATTCAAGTCTTCGTCCAGGACCGGCGCGAAGTCCCGGAAGGCGTGTTCCAGGCGTACTTGGACATCATCTACTCGCAAATCAAC
>JALHLM010000022.1 GCA_022844585.1 Pirellulales bacterium
TCGGCGTGTTTCGCCGTTAGACCGCGCGCCGAGGTGATGCGGCCAATGTCGGTGACGGGAACGCCCAGCGGTTGATCGTGTAGCAGGCGGGAGGCTTCTTCCGGTGGGACGGCCAGGATGAGTTCGAAATCTTCGCCGTCACCGAGGGCGTGTTCCAGCGCGGAGCGCGCATTGGGACTACCGGCGCGGCGTTCTTGTTCCGCGAGTGCGGTGGCCGCGGTGGCGATCGGGATGCTGGGCAGATCGAGGATCGCGCCGCAGCCGCTGGCTTCGGTCATGCGCCAGAGGTCGATGGCCAGGCCGTCGCTGCAATCGAGTCCCGCGTGGAGCTCGTAGTTGGCATGCAAGCGCAGGGCTTCGCTGACGCGCGGCTCGAAATCGAAATGTCTGCCGGTGATCGATCCGCCGAAAGCGCCCGTGACCAGAATTCGATCGCCAGGCTTGGCGCCGTCGCGGCGGAGCGCGCCGCGCGCGGTCGGCTCCGCGATCAACGTGATGCTCACGGCCAGCTTGCCGGTCCAGGTGTTTGTATCGCCGCCGGCGATCGAGACGCCGAAGCGTTCCGCGAGCGGCAGCAAGCCTTCGTAGAGTTCCTGCGCAAGCTGCAATGCGCCGTGTTGAGGCAGCAGCAGATTGATGATCGCGGCCGTCGGCCGGGCGGCCATGGCCGCCGCGTCGGAGAGATTGACCGCCAGCGCCTTGCGGCCTACGCGGCGCGGACCAGCTTCCGCGAGATGGAAGTCGACGCCGTCGGCGACGAGGTCGCTGGTAACGACGCATTCTGCGCCGTCGGCCAGCCGTAGTACGGCGGCGTCGTCACCGGGCCCCAGCCTGAGCCGTGGGTCGGGCGGAAGCCGTCGAGCGAGCCAGGCGAGGAACTCGAGTTCCATGTTCCAGTCAACAACGGTCGCGGGGGTCGAATGAACATGGGCATCCGTGCCGGAAAGAAGTCAAAATCGAGATGTACGAGGTCCGAAGTTACGAGCCAAGCACTCAGCGGACTCTAGGTTGCGAGCATCCTGCCTCGCTTCGCTGATCCGCTATCCAACCCACCTCTCCTCAACTCTGCGTCTCAGCGCCTCTGCGTTTCCAACGAAATCACTTCTGCAATCGCCGCGACACCGTCATGTGCCCAAAGAGCGTTTCGTTGTCGCGGAGGATGTAAAACTTGAGCGGGTCGAGGTCGGCGAAGTCGTCGCGGTTCAGCACATAGCTTACATCATTCAGAGAAATCGTTTCCCAAACGTGCATGCCCACCAGGACGTCGCCGCGGCGGATGCCCTGCTTCGCGGCGGGGCCGTCCGGACGCACTTCCAGGACCGTCAAACCGCCCCGATATCGGGAACGATATTGCTGGAACTGTTTAGACGGGATCGGTTTGAGCTTCAAGCCCAATAGCCCCCAAACGGGGTCGCTGTCGACCGGCATTCCCCCCGGCAAGGTGGCCAGCGTGAGCGCGAGTTCCTTGGATTCTCCGTTCCGGTCGACCTGGACCTTCACTTCCTCGCCGGCCCGCCGCCCCAGCAGGGCGCGCTCGAAATCCAGCGGCCGTTTCACTGCTTCGCCGTCGACCGAAAGCACCGTGTCGCCCGGTTCGAGTCCGGCGGACGCGGCGGGGCTCGATTCGGCTAGGCGTTCGACAACGAAACCTGGCGACTTGCCGGCGAGGTGCTTGGCCTCGACGCCGTGCCAGGCCACGCCCAGGCTTTGGGGATTTAGCATCTCGGCCGCGACCGCCATGGCCTTGTCGACGGGAATGGCGAAACCGATGCCCTGGGCGCCGGCTCGTACGGCGACAACGATGCCGACCATTTCGCCGTCGATATTCATCAACGGGCCGCCGGAATTGCCGGGGTTGATGCTGGCGTCGGTCTGGATCAGGTCGTCGTAATTCTGGATGTCGCTCACTTGCACCGAGCGATGCAAGGCGCTGACGATGCCGCGCGTGGCAGTATGGTCGTATCCATAAGCGTTGCCGACCGCGATCACCGATTCGCCCAGCATCAGGTCGCTCGACGTGCCGATCGAAATCACCGGCAACGGATCTTTGGAGTCGATCTTCAGGATCGCCAGGTCGGTCTGTGGATCGCGGGCGATGACCGTGGCGGTGAAGTTCCGCTTGTCGGCCAGCGCGACGTTAATCCGTCGAACGCCATCCACCACGTGGTGGTTGGTGAGCAGGTAGCCACGGGCGTCGATGACCACGCCAGTCCCCATGCCGTTCACACGGCGGTAGGGTTCACCCTGGGCATGTGTGCCGTCGTCCTGGGCGACCGTCTTCTCGCCTTGGATGTTGACGATCGATTCCCGAGCGGCATTGATGACCTTGACGATCGGGGTTTCCCGCAGCTCGGAGGCCGTCGCAGAACGATTGGGCAAATTGGCGAACCCCGTGAAGAGGCTCAGGCCCAAGGTCAGCGCGGCGCGATAGGCGGGAGTACAAAGTTGTCGGTAGCGCATTGGGGGTCGGGCGGCCGGAGTGGGGTCGTGGCTGCACTCTCAACCAATCCTGCCAGGCGGGCGAACGAGCGCGGTGCGGGCCGCGACCGTGGCCTGCCAAAGCAGGTGGACTCGCACACTAAATCGTCCCCCGCCAGAGGCTTGCTCCACCTCCCGTGCTAGCAATCGGAACACTCAACCCAGGTTGACGTTAGGTGCGTTGCCCGCTGTTAAGCTTTCCGGCTTGTGCCGGTGCTGCGGGGCGGGCGTTGGCAGACCGCCGTGATTTGCCAAAAACAACTACTCCTGCCACGCGGGCGACTATACTGGGGAGATTCGCCCTCTTCTTTACCCGGCTTCTGGGACCCGCATGTTTCGCTCTGCTTTCCTGGCTAGCGCCATTTTGGGGTCGGGCCTCATCTCGGTATGCCTCGCGGCGCCGATCGAACTGCCTTCGTCGGAAGATGCCGCAGCGACGTATCCGGCGGAAATTCGCGCGGCGATCGAAATGTTCGAGCAAGGCGACGCCAACGGCGCGTTCGAGCGCCTCAAGGCTTCGGCCGCCGACTATCCGCATCTGCCGCCGCCCCGGATCATGCTCGCCAACCTCTATTTCAGTAGCGACAATTTCGTCGCCGGTCGGATCTCGCTGGAACAGGCTGCGGTCGAGCATCCAGAGGATCCTGAAACCTATTTGATTCTCGGCGACCTGCTAGTCCGTGAACGGCGCTGGACCGAAGCCGACGCCGTGTACGGGCGCGGCGAAGCTCTTTGGAAGGAATTCACCGGCGACAAGGACCGTCGCCAGGAGTTGGAGGGCCGCCTCTGCGCCGGCCTGGCCGCGGTGGCGGAGGCGCGCACGCAATGGGAATTGGCGGCGACGCGTCTCAAACGCTGGATCGAAGTTGCGCCGCAGAAGATGTCCGCGCACCAGCGGCTCGGGCGGGTGCAATTCATGCTGAAGAAAGAGAAGGAAGCCTTCGCGGAATTTCAAATCGCCGCGTCTAGCACGACAAGCGGTCCGCCAGCGTCAATCATGATGGCGATGCTTTTCCTGCAGCAAGGCAAGCTGGCGAAAGGCGAGGAGTGGATCAAGTACGCACTCGACAAAGCGCCGCAAGACTATCGCACGCAACTCGGCGCGGCGCAGTGGAATTGGGAAGCCGGACGGCTCGACGCCGCGGCCAAGCATGCCGCCGAGGCGATCACGCTTAATGGCGATTCGCTCGACGCGCGGCTGTTGTCGGCACAGGCGGCGTTCTATCAAGGCCAACACAGCGAGGCGGAACAACAACTCGAAGCCCTGCGTGAATCGATGCCGGGCAATTTTTTGGTGGCGAACTTGCTGGCCTGGACGCTTGCGTCCAGTGAGGACACAGCCAAGCTGCAGCGTTCCGTGGAACTTGCGGCGCTCAACTCGCAGCGATTTCCCGAGAGCTCGGAAGCGGCGGTCACGCTGGCTTGGACGCTCTTTCGCGACGGCAAAAAGGCCGAGTCGCACGCCAGCCTGGAGCGTGTCAAGGCGAGTGCTCAATTGAGCAGAGACGCCGCGTACTACGCGGCGCGCATTCTTCAGGACGCGGGCGAGGTCGAACAGGCAAAGGCGCTCTTGCGCGGCGCTCTGGAGAACGTCGGTCCGTTTGCGTCGGAATCTGAGGCCCGCGCCTGGAGTGCAACCTTGACGCCAGCGACCAGTCCGGGATCATAGTCGTTGCCGCACTTATGTCTGGTGCGCGCCGCCTCTCCTCTTCACCTTATCTCGACGGTTATCTCATGCGACGCTTCACGGCGACGGCGCTCACGGCGCTCGGTGTGGTCATCACGAGCGCTTGCGGCGCTCAGAAAACAACTTCGACCACGGCGGCGCCCGGCGCGAGCGGCACGCCCTCCGCAAAGGAAGCGGTCGCGGCCGAAACGACGGGCGACAGCGCTGCTGCTAAACTTCCGCCGGCGAGTGAGTCCATTTTCGCCGATATCACCGTGGCCGCGGGCATCAAGAATCCCGCTGGGCCTTGGCCGGATGGAAAGTATCAAACGCCGGAAATCACGCCCGGCGGCTTGGCGCTGTTCGACTACGACGGCGACGGGGATTTGGATATTTACCAGGTCTGTCACGCGCCGCCCGGCTCCTTCGAAACTCCGGCGCCGAACCGGCTCTACCAGCAGCAGCCCGATCACACGTTTCGCGAAGTGCCGGACGCCGCGGGGTTGAATGATCCCGGCTTTGGACACGGCGTGGCGATCGGCGATGCCGACAACGACGGCGATCTCGACGTGTACGTCACCAACTACGGGTTCGACGCGTTCTATCGCAATCGCGGCGATGGCACGTTCGAGAACGCCACGGCGGCGGCTGGTTTTCCGCACGAGCATCATTGGAGTTCTTCCGCTGCGTTTCTCGACTATGACCGCGACGGGGATCTCGATTTGTTCGTGGTACGGTTCGCGATCTTCGACCCGAACAAGCGCTGCAAGGGTTCCGCCTCGGACGCCGAACTGGACTACTGCGGCCCGCACACGTTCGACGGCGTGGCCGACTCGCTGTTCCGCAACAACGGCGACGGCACGTTCAGCGACGTCACCGTCGAAGCCAAAATGACCGCGCCGGCGCGGGGTTGGGGGATCGTCACGGGCGATTTCAATGGCGATGGCTGGATCGATATCTACGTCTCGAATGACGAAGAACCGGCGCAACTTTGGATTAACGGCCAGGACGGCGCTTTCAGCGACGAAGCCGCCATCGTGGGCTGCGCCTTCAACGGCGCGGGCCGTGTCGAGGCCGGCATGGGAACCGCGGCCGGAGACGTCAACGGCGACGGCTTGTTTGATCTACTGAAAACCCACATCACGAGCGAAACGAATACGCTCTATCTCGCGTCGGCCGACGGACTCTACACCGACGCCACTGCCGACGCCGGCATGGCGCCGATCGATCGCCCGTATACCGGCTGGGGCTGCGCGATTCTGGATTATGACCTCGACAGCGATCTCGACATTGCCGTGGCCAACGGGCGCGTTACCCGCGGCCCGGTGTTTCCTGGCGCCAATCTCGGCGCGTTCTGGAATCGTTTCGGAGAACCTAAACTCCTCTTTGCCAACGACGGCGCAGGCAAGTTCGAATTCCTCGGACCCAAGACCGGCGAATTCGGTGCGCGGCCGGAAGTCACTCGCGGACTTGCCGTCGGCGATCTGGACGAGGACGGCGATCTCGATCTGGTCACCAACAATCTGGACAACACGCTACGGATCTTCCGCAACGATGCGCCGCGCGCAGGACGACATTGGTTACTTGTGCGCACGCTTATTGGAAAGCGCGACGCGCATGGCGCGCAGGTCTCGATCGAACTAGCCGGCAAACGACTCGTCCGCCAGGCGAATCCGGTTTACAGCTATTTATCCAGCAACGATCCCCGCGCGCACTTCGGACTCGGCGAGCACGCCGATGTGAAAGAGCTGCGCATCACCTGGCCGGACGGAAAACAAGAACGCTTCCCCATCGACGGCGTGGACCGCACGGTTACGGTCGTGCAAGGCGCGGGGCAAGCCGTGGAATAGCAGCGCGAAATACCGCACTTGCCCGTAGCGTCAGCGAGGGAGAGAGGACGTCGATTACCGTTGGAGATCAAACTCTCAGTTGCATCGCATTACCGCAATTGAGAGTGCCGACTCAATAGTTATGCCACGTCAACTCTCCCTCGCTTGCGCTACGGGCTAGTTTTGGCGGGCAAGTATGAGCGAGCTAGAGGCCGGCGCTGATTTGCTAAGCGCTGACCGCTGTGCGTTGGCGGGGCTTTTTCCAGGTCACTTCCAGGTTGTTCACGACTTCGCGCACGCCTTCGACGCTGCGCAACAGTTCCTGGGCGATCTGCTTTTGATAATACGTCGTCACGACGCCCCGCAGCGTTACGCGGCCGTCGCTGGATTCCGACTGCAGGTTGCCGTTCGTCAGGTGGGGATGACCTTGCAAGGCGCGTTGGACGCGGCCGTCGAGCTGCTCATCGAGCGCAATCACAGGAAACTCCGAACTCGCTAGAAGTGCCAGAAGGATCGGGCAGCCATCGAAGGGTCTCCCGCCGGTCTCCGCAAACCGGCGGCCGGGGAGCGGCTGCCCGATGAAATGTACTATCGGAATTGCGCTTGTGAATTTGGAGAATTTGCGGAATGCGGAAGCCGAGTTTCCAGGGCCCGGGTGGCAATTCGTAACGGTCACGCCAGCCATGACGGGAGTTGCCCCGCCGGCGGCAGTTGGATGATCGACGCCCCCAGGATGTCCGGGGATTTGCGAATTGCCTCCATGGCGGCCTCCGGGGGCAGGCCGTCCAGGTTCATAACGCCGATCGAGTCCCCGCCGGGGGCCTCGCCGGTGCGGCCCACCGACATTTGGGCGATATTGACCTGGTGCTGGCCGAAAATCGTCCCCACCCGGCCAATAATGCCGGGGACGTCCCGGTGCCGGAACACCAGCAGAATGCCGTCCAGGTAGGCCTCGAGCCGGAACTCGTTCAGTTCCACGAGGCGGAGCATTTTTTGACCAAACAAGGTGCCAGCCGCCCGGTAGGCGCCGGTCGCCGTGGTTACTTCGGCCGCGATCGTGGCGTTGAAGGCCCCCCGGTCGGCCCGGGATTGCTCCACCAGCTCGATGCCGCGCTCCCGGAGCAGCAACTCGGCGTTGACGATGTTGGCTTCCTGATCGAGGGCCGAGGCCAGCAGGCCGGCGGCGAAGGCGGAGCCCAGGAGCTTCGTGTCCTTGCCGACGATATCCCCCCGGTAGAAAAGCTTGCAACTGCGGATGCCTGACCGGTCGAACTGCGAGAGCAGCAGGCCGAGGCGGTAGGACAAATCCAGGTAGCCCCGCATCGCCTCCAGGGTCTTGGGGTCGAGCGTGGACATGTTCACCGCGTGGCGGATTGCCCCCGTGGTCAGGTAATCGACCAGCAGGCCGACCCCTTCGACGGCGACCTTGGCCTGGGCCTCCTCGGTGCTGGCCCCCAGGTGCGGCGTGCAGAGCACGCCCGGCTGGCCGAACAACGGGCTGTCGGTGCAAGGCTCTTGCGCGAAGACATCCAGGGCCACGCCGCCGATCTTGCCGGTTTTCAGTCCTTCAAGCAGCGCCGCTTCGTCGTAGATGTCTCCCCGAGCGCAGTTCACCAACCGCACGCCGGGTTTGAGCAGGTCGAGTTCTTTTTGGCCAACGAGGTGCTTGGTTTCCGGCGTGAGCGGCGTATGGACCGTGAGGTAGTCCACTTGCGGGAGCATGGCGTGGACGGACTCCACCGGCTCGATGCCGAGTTCCTTCGTCTTTTCGGCGGACAGGAACGGATCGAAGCCCAGCACCTTCATTTCGAAGGCCTTGGCCCGGGCGGCGACCGCCTGACCGATGCGGCCCAGGCCGATCACGCCGAGCGTCTTGTCGGCGAGCTGGGCCCCCATGAACTTGCCGCGTTCCCAGCGATGTTCGATCAGGCTTTGATTGGCCGGCGCGATCGAGCGGGACAGGGCCAGCATCATCGCGAAGGTGTGCTCGGCCGTGCTGATTGTGTTGCCGGCCGGGGTGTTCATGACCACGATGCCGAGCCGGGTGGCGGCCTGCTTGTCGATGTTGTCGGTGCCGACGCCCGCCCGGACGATCGCCCGGAGCCGCTTGTTACCGGCCAGCGATTCCGCGGTGATCTTCACGCCGCTGCGGCAGATGGCGCCGTCGAACTCGGCCAGCGTTTTGCGGAGATCGTCACCTTTGAGCCCGGTGCGGACCTCGAATTCCACGCCCGGCGAGGCCTTCAACAGGTCCAGACCCTCATCCGACAACGTATCCAACACCACAATGCGCGGCATGATTCAGCCCAGCTCACAAAACAGGAGGAACAGCGGCCCGCCAGCCGCCCGAAAAGCAATCCGGCAGAATAGGCCGTGGCGCTTGGGGCGGTCAAGGAGTGTGATGGGGCGGTAGTGGTACAGTTTCCCCGCGGGCCAAGTTGAAAACGGCTAGCGAGTACGCCTCGACATCCGCGCCAGCCAAAAGAAGAGAACGGCAATGACGCCGTTTATTGCTGCGAAGTGAGGCGCATCAGAATCGCCGTTCCAGATTCCTGCAGCGTCGCCAAAGCTGATCGCAAGCCAAATAATTGCGACCACGGAGAACACGACGCCGAACGTAGCAAGCCCGACCCTCCCTGCCATCCGTAGGCGGCTTTGTGGGCGGTTGGTCTGCGGCAGTGCTCCGCTTGCCTCCGGCGACTTGTACGGGTTTTCGTCCATGCCCCGATTCTAGCAAGCCTACGAACCGCCCAATCCGGTTTTGGCCTACTCTTGCCCCTGGGCGCTGCTATACTTCGGGTAACTGGTTTGCCGATTTCAGTTGCGGCCCCGATTTTTGCTTGATTTTGGGGGCCGGTTCTTTCTCTCGCCATCCCGGCTTGGTGGACCACCATTTTGGTCCCTTGCTTGGCGGCCCTGATCTTGCATCGGGCCATGCGACCTGTCCGGCGCGGACGGTCGATCGAAAGGTTTTTGCTCGCCGCCGGTTTTCGGCGCGCTGGGTTTCAGCCTTTGCTAGGAAGCACTTTAGGTACAGATCGCGATCCGCCGGACCTTTCGGCGATACGTCTCATACTCATTTTTGTCAGGATCCATCACCTCATGATGACACTCATGCGAGACATTGATTACGCGGCCCAGGCCGTGCGCTCGGCGCTGCAACAGAAGTTCGGTCGCCAGCACGACCTCAACGAGCTCAAGGTCGACGCGCTCGACAAGACCATTCGCGTGACGCTGTCCGACCAGGACGCGGAAGGCACGCGGGATGAACTGCTGGCCGCCATTCGCAAGGCCGGCGTGTTGGAAGAGTTCTGGTCCGCGAACTAATCGCACCCGTTGCCGCGGCACGCGGGCGTTATGGCTTGATCTTCGGGCCGGTTCTATAATCGGGCGTGTCGAGGAATTTGCGCACCCCCGGGCGGAGCTGTCGATGGCCGAGGTTTAATATGACGCTCTGTACTTGCAGGGGGTCGCGTATTTCAATGACTGCGAGTTCTTCGAGGCCCATGAGGTCTGGGAAGAACTTTGGCAGGAAGATCACGGGCCCTCGCGCAAATTCATGCAGGGCCTGATCCAGGCCGCCGTGGCGTTGCATCACTTCGGCAACGGCAATATCCGCGGCGCCAAGAAAGTCTACTTCGGCAGCCGCAGCTATCTCGCGGCCTACCGACCCGTCCACATGGGCATCGACCTGGAAAAATTCCTCGGCGAGATGGACCAGTGCTTCGCGGAAGTCGCCGCGGCCACGGAGACGTTTCCGGAGATTGCGATCAATCCGGAGCTGATCCCGGAGATTCACCTCGATCCGCCAGCGGCGTAGAACCTTTTTCACCGCGGAGACGCAGAGGCGCTGAGGGGAAGAGAGCAGAGGTAGGGCGGGTCGCGCCGGCGACGGGCGTGTGATGTTGCATCACATTTCATATCGTCAAGATACAGTTAGCTCCCAGCGTAAGGCCCGCCGTTTCGCATACTGAAAACTGAACACTGAAAACTTCACACTTCTTCCATGTCCTCTGATTCAGATCCATCGGAATTTCAAGGTTTTGCCGGACGCACTCGCGTGTTTCCGTTGCCGAATGTGGTGTTGTTTCCGCATGTGATTCAGGCGCTGCATATCTTTGAGCCGCGGTATCGGGAGATGACCGAGGATGCGCTCGCGGGGGATAAGCTGATCACGATGGCGCTGCTCGCGCCGGGCTGGGAGCCGAACTACGAGGGGCGGCCGGCGCTACAGCCGGTGGCCTGTTTGGGGCGGATCGCGACGCACCACGTGCTGCCGGACGGGCGCTATAACTTGTTGCTGCTCGGGTTGAAGCGCGTACGCGTGCTGGAGGAACTGCCGGCCGAGCACAATTTTCGCGAGGCACTCGTACAGGTGATCGACGACGAGTATCCGCCGCAAGGCGCCGCCGAGCGGCAACGCATTCAGCGGCAATTGATGGACGGGTTTCGCCGCGCGCTGCCGCTGTTGCCGGACATGCAGGAGCAAGTCGAGCAGTTCGTTTCCAGCGACGTCAGTCTGGGGATTCTGACCGACATCCTGGCCTATTCGCTGCCGCTGTCGCTGGACGAAAAGCTGCTGCTCCTTGGCGAAGCCAACGTCGACCGCCGCGCGGCCCAATTGGCGGACTACATGCTGCGCATGAAAGGCGGGAACGAAGCCGGCAATCAGAAGGCGTATCCGCCGGAGTTTAGTCAGAATTGAGAAGAGAGTTTGAAGTTTTCAGTGTTCAGTTTTCAGTCGCAGATAGCCTCCCAACTCAACACTCACCACTCCTGATCCTCTGCGTCTCCGCGCCTCTGCGGTGAAAGCGCACTAAGCGTTGGCCGGTTGGCCGTCGTCCCAGGGGTTTTTGCGGAGCGGCTCGGCGGTGGGCTGGAGCGATTTGTCGTCTTCGACCACGCGGCGCGGTTTCGCGGCGCGGACTTGTTGCACTTCGCGGGCAATCGTCGGCAGGTTGAGCAACACGATCAATCCCGTGGGCAGTCCGAGCAAAGCCAGGACCGCGAGCTGTTCGCCAATCGGCAGACTGTCTTCCGACATCTCCATCAGCGTCCAGAACGGATTGCTGGCTTCGAGGAGCGAGTATTCGCTGCGCCAGAATGGTTCCATCAAATGAATGCTGAGCGGAATGCCGCAGCCCAGCAGGATCAGCAGAATGGTCACCAGTAACGACATGAACATCGTCCCCCAGCCGGCGCGGCGCAAGAGGAGCATGATCAGCCGCGTCAGGCCGAGATAGCCGGCGAGGTACAGGCACATCGTCAGGCCGTAGGTCAATGGATTGAAGTCTTTCATCCACGAGACCGTCAACGACTGGGTGTAGCTGGCCGGCGCGGCCTGCCGCCAGATCGCTTCCGCAATGACCGTCAACACCACCAAGGCCAGGTAGCTGCCGAGCGTAAAGACATAGCCGGAACCGGAGCCGGGATTGAACCAGGTGAAGAAAGCGCGCCCGAGGAAGCTTTGCGGCAGTTGGCGGCGCACGCGGAGCGAGAGCTCGCCGGCTTCGCCGACCATGAACGCGCCCATCACGGCCCAATGAATGCCGGAGAACGTAAGGAGCAGCACAAAGAAAAAGCGTTCCTCGGACAGGTAGATGCCGTACGTCATCCAGCCCAGGAAGAGCAGTTGCTGGAACAGCATCACCACGCGGAGCTTAGTGCTGCGGTTGTTGCTGGGGAAATCAAGCTGAGCTGACGAGGCTTGCACGACGAGCGCGAAGTACCCCCAGAAGACGCTCAGCACGGCGAGGTTCGCAATCCAAAAGCCCGGTTCTTCAATCGGCACGCCGCCAGATTCGTAAATCAATGCCGCCACGCTAAACGACATGAAGAAGATGCCCAATAGTCCGACAACCATGAAAACGGAGAGGACGACTTGCCAATGGCGCTCCGAGGTTGCCGTGGCGACCAGCAGGCCGATCGCCGACAATCCCAACGAGGCATGGAACATGTAGAACAAGACCATCCCAATCAACGGGATATCGATACCGCGTAGCAGATAGGTGAACGCCAGGCATGGCGCCAGCGCCGAGTAGTACACCAGCATCTGCAGCATCGAGCTCGCGAGCTTACCGGTGATGACATGCCGTGGCGTGAGCGTGGTGACGGAGAGTAGTTCGTAAGTTCCGTCCGAACGTTCTGTTCCCAAGGACCAAAAAGCACTGAACGGCACGACGACCAACAGCGCAAAGGACAAGATCACGAAGTACCCGATAAACAGAAACAGGCCATTCGAGCCATAGTAGACGCTCGGCCCGACGATGGCCACGCCCAGCATCGTCCAACCCCAGGCGGCCGCCAGGACCAGCGTGAACGTGACCGTGAACTGCCGGCTCTTGAGAGCCTGGCGAGCTTCCTTGACCAGAATCGGGTTCAAACGTTGATTGATCGCCGTCACAGCGCGGTCGAGCAGGCCCCACAGGCCAGACTCCGGCCGCGGCTCGTCGTCGATAACTTCGACAGCAGTAATCGCTTCTTCGAGGGTACTCATACGTTCCAAGCTATTGCACGTGTCCGCGCGTGACATCCAAAAACACTTCTTCCAGACTCTTGTCCTGCGAACCGAAGGCCGCCACGGCGAAGCCGGCTTGGATCATTTCTTTCAAGAGCCCAACTTCCGCCTGACGATCGCCGTCGTGGAGGAAGATCGCGCTTTCGCCGCTGATTTCGACGCTGTGGACATCGTCGCGCGCCGCAAGCCATTCGCCCAGCGCCGCCGCGCCGCCGAGGATCTGCGTTTGCACGCGAGCCTGGTGCTGCTGCGTTTTTTGAATGTCGTTCACCGAGCCGACGGCCAGTAACCTGCCCAGCTCGATGATCCCAACCGTGTCACACATCTCGGCCAGTTCCGTGAGGATGTGCGAGCTGATCAGCACGGTTTTGCCATGCGCGGCGAGGGCGCGGATCATTTCGCGGAGTTGAATTCGCGCCCGGGGATCGAGTCCCGCGGCCGGCTCGTCCAGAACCAGCACCGCGGGGTTGTGAATCAAGGCCCGCCCCAGGCAGAGCCGCTGTTTCATCCCCTTCGACAACCCGCTGATGGGCTTTTCGGCCAGCGTGTCGAGCTTGGTGAAGCTCATCACGTAGCTCAACGAACGAGTGCGATCCTTGCCACGCAGGCCGTAGGCCCTGGCGAAGAAATCGAGGTATTCGCGGACGTTCACGTTGGCATAGGTGCCGAAGTAGTCCGGCATGAAGCCGAGACGATAGCGGACGCGATCCGGATCGTTGACGACGGAGAAGCCATCGATGAAGGCGTCACCGGCGGTGGGCTGGTCGAGCGTGGCCAGAATACGCATGCTCGTGGTCTTGCCGGCGCCGTTCGGCCCGATGTATCCGAACACATGCCCCTTCGGCACGCTGAACGAAATATCGTTCACGGCGCGCGTACTTCCGAACGTGCGGTGCAAGTTTCGCAGTTCGATCATGGGGTGGGGCATGGTGGTGAGTTTGAAGTTTTCAGTGTTCAGTTTTCAGTGGGGACTTTTTCTGCTCAGCGACTTTTCTTACTCATCGCTCACCAGGTTCCGTGGATAACGTGGAGGGGGAGCTCTTGTTGGACGGCTTCGACGCCGTAGTCCAGTTCTGGCGACTGGTCGACGATGGCCAAGAAGTTTCGCGGAGTGAGCAGCGATGGAGTAATCATGGCAGCGGCGGCATGGGCGAGCGACTTATCCAAAATGCCGTCCGCTTGCGACGCGGGGACATTGCTCTGTCCGTAGTAATACACGCGCGAGTTACCATACGAGTCTTCGGTGAGCTGCACGTCCTGCAGTTGGACCGGCGCACGGTCGGCGAAGTACCGGCGAATTTCGGGGAGGTCTTCTTCCGTGACTTCTTTCAATTGGCAGGCGGCGCCCTTCGCGGTTTCGCCACACTTGAACAGCCGGCCTTGTTCGTCGCACATCACCAAGTGCAGTAGGTTCCCGCCCAAGGCGTTGACGACGGCCGGAGGCGCGTTTCCCGTGGACGGGGTGATCCGCAGGCCGTTGGTCGTGGGGCGCGTGCGCATCATGAGGAATTGCGTCGGCGTTCGGGAGGCGAGCCAACCGCTGGCGAGACGCTGGCGATTTCCTTCCCACTCGAAATCGCGCTGGATCCACGACATCCCTTGCGCCATCTTCGGATCGATCGGTTGGATCATCGTATCGTCTTCGAACACCAAACCGTTCGACGGCGACAGGCCCGCGTAGTACGTGACACGCGACAAGCTTGCGGCCTGACGCCTGGCTTGATCGATCGAGGTGAACGAACGCGGACGGACGCGGACCTGCAGACCGTCGGTCAACAACGCATAGCCGAATAAGCCCGCGGTGACGATGATCGCCGTGATCGGCACGACGGCCAGCAGCAGGTGCAGTTTGCCTTTGCGGCGCAGCCAGTAGTAGTTCACCGGGCCAATGGCGAGCACAAAGCCGGTAATCAAGACGCGAAACGCGGTCACCGGGGCGCGGCCGACGCCGGGAATCATCTGCTTCCAGAAATCGGGATTGTCGTCGGTCGTCGACAAACCAAGCCGCTTACGCGACAAGATACGGTCGGCGCCCACCGTGTTCGTAGCCCAGACCCAATTCGCGACTTCGCCGGGCGCAGGGGGATTCGCACCGATCGGTCGTTCGGCGGTGAACACGAGTACCATCCCAAGTTGCGCGGGACGCGTGCGAAACGGCGGTGCTTTCGGCGGTGACAACGATAAATTCGGCGGCGTCGCGCCGGTGTTCGATTCATTCGCCGTCGTTGGCGCGCCGGGCATGCTGTAATCCACCGAGCGCGAGACGGCGAAGGCGCCGTCCAACCCTTGGGCGAACTTGTTCACGTCCGCGTCTTTCCAAGGCTCCGCGTGTGGTCCCCAGAGCCCCGTGCGTTCTTCAATCTCGGGCAGGCGTTCCCAGTTTTCGCCCGCGCCCCAGATCCAGAGGTTGGCGCCCGCGGCGGTCGCCTGGCAGATCGCTTGAAGTGCCTCGGGACGTGTGTCGGCGAGCTTCTTCAGTTCATTGACGTGCAAGCAAATCACGTCCGGCGAAGTGTAATCCACCCAGCGCGTCGGTAGGCTCGCACTGGAAATCTGCGTGAACAATTCCGAAGGGTACTGCGCGCGACCATTGATCGTGCTGGTCGAGAGATTACCGTAGGCGAAGGTGCCCTGCTGAGTGGCGCGCGCCAAGTCCATCGCTTCGGTTAGCAGCGAAGTGTCGACGGTCTGATCGGAGATGCACAGAAACGACGGCAGGCTGAGCCCCGAGCCGTAGGCGTACATATTGCCGGTCGAGGCGTAGTTGTCGAGCTTATCGAGATGCCGCCCGCCCTCGTAAACTTTGAATTGCTGGTTGCCCCATAACTCCGTTTGTGGCACCGTGATCACGACTTCCCCGGAGCGGGAGCCAGCGGGAATGGTCAATCGCTCTGTGGTGGAAGTGAACTTGCGACTGGTGTAGTCCTGATTTTCGATCTCGATCGTGAATTCGCGATCGCTGCCGGTCACCTTGCCAGAACGTAACAGCACGCGAACCGGACGATAACCTTGCCCCAGCGGCCAACCGTTCTGGCCTTCGAAGACGTAACCGTCGCCGCGCGATTGCCCCATCCCGTATTGCGTCTGCGCCGCAAGCTGCGCGGAACACCACGGCACGCACGTGAGCGCCAGGACCAACATTGCCCGGCGCACGAAAGCGGCTACGAAGCTCATCGTCGGACTCCCTTAGGGATTCATGGGGGCAAAGGGAGATCGTCCTTCCGGCGTGCGACTTCGCGAGACGGTTCGCAAGAGCGCGGAAACGAGCCAGACCAGAAAAAACAGCCAGGCGTACACGGCCAGGAAGACGGCGAGGCCCGCCATGCCGGCGGTAACGCCGACGGCCCAGGCGCTGCCTTGCGTGGCGCTCCGCACAACGACGAGCGCGAAGCCCGCCAAAGCGGTGCCGCCGAGGACCCAGCGCAATGAGTATCGAGGAAAGAGCATCATCGGTTCTGTTCGTCCGCGAAGCGGTATTCTTGGATCGCTACGAAGCGCAGAACGTCAGATTACTAGAAAACCCGAGGTCGTGTCTATTCTTTGACCGGGCAAAATGGGGACGCCGGTCAAGCCGCTCCTCTGTAGCCGAGGTCTGTGACCTCGGGGAAGCGGCAAGAGTCGCTGTTTTCCGGACGACCGAGGTCGCAGACCTCGGCTACAGAAAGGACTGAAGGAGCCTTGCCTTAGCCCTGCGGGCCGTCTTTGAGGCCGAGGCGTTCCAGCCAGCGGCCGCGTTTCGGCTCTTTGGCGGCCGCGGCGTTGGCGGCAGGAGTTTGGGCGCCCATCGTGGCGCTGCGCTCCTCGAGGACGCGGAGCTTTTCTTCCAAGTCGGAGCGTTCGCGGGCGAGCTTGGCGCGTTCTACGGAGATTTCCACCTCCGCGGTTCGCATCTTGCCTTCCCATTCGGTCTGCAACTGGCGGGCGCGCTCGCGCTCGTGCTGGATGACTTCGTCGGACTCGATAAGTTGGGCGATCGCCGAGGCGCCCACCGCGACGTTGCCGATGTTGCTGCTCTGTTCTTCGAGCAGTTTGCGCAGCTCGGCGATTTCCTGGTCCTTGTCGGCGACGACCGAATCCGTGATGTCCAGCGTGCCTTGGATCGTCAGGCGTTCGCGGGCTTGTTCCGCGTCGCCGTCGTCATATTCTTCCAGCATGGCGAGCATGCGGAGCTTCTGCGCCTCCCAGTCCATGCCGCCGCCGGACGCCGCGGGCGTGCCGCCATTCTTGCGAGAGATCGCGAGCTTCTGTTCCAACTCGGCGGAGCGGGCTTTTTCTTCCCGCACGTCTTCCATCGCCAACTCGTAGCGGCGTTCCAAGGCGTGAATCCGTTCGGCCACGTCTTCGTCGCCGGCGACGACCGCCGGCGCCGTGTCGAGCCGCTCCTGAAGTTCCGCGCACTGCGCGATCAATTTGGTACGTGCGTCCAGCAGCCCGCTGAGCTGTTCGGTGAGATTCGCGTTTTCCGCCTGCAAGGACGCCACTTCTGCGGAGTCGTGAGCCGCCGAGCTGGCTTGTGCGCGCAGTTGTTCGAGTTGCTTGCCAATTTCCGCGGCTTGCGCCTCGGCGGCCTGTTGCGCGGCGAGCGCCTGCTGCGCGGTGGCTTCCGCGTCGGCCAGTCGTTGGGCGAGTTCCTGTTGCGCTTGCTGATCCCCGGCGCCGGTGGCCTTGGCGCCGGCGAGGTCGCGTTCCAGTGATTGCACGCGTGAAGCCGCTTGCGCCGTCTCGCGGTCGAACTCCGCCTTGACGCTCATGAGCGCCGCGTCGAGCTCCTCGCAGCGTCCATGTAGGCGGGCATGTTCGCTGGCCGCTTGTTGTTCAGCGGCGCGGAACTTGGCGAGCTCTTCCGTCAATGCCGCATTGGCGGTCTTCGCGGACTGAAGCTCGGCTGCTTGAGCATGAACGGTTTGTTCGAGCCGTTCCTGCAGTTGGCGGTGTTCTTGTTCGGCTTGCTGGAGCTTCGCCTGAAGTTCGGCGACCGCTTGCGCCTGAACGCTGGAGTCGGCCAACGCGCGGCGAGCTTGTTCGACATCGCCTTGCAGGCTGGAGACGTCTTTGGCGAGCCGATCGCGCTCGACGGTGAGTCCATCTCGTTCCGTCTTGAGGCCATCGCGCTCGACGATGAGTCCATCTCGTTCGACTCTAAGACCATCGCGCTCGCCGACCAGCCCGTCGCGTTCGGCGGTTAAGGAACGGAGTGATTCTTGCGCCGCGTTCGTGGCGGCCGTGAGTTGTTCGCGCTCCTTCGCCGCTTCGTCCTGGCGTTGCCGTGCGGTCTCGACGGCCGTGCGCAACTCATCGCGTTCCGCCGCAAGAGCCGCCGCCGTTTCCTGTTCGTGTTGGAGTTCGCCGCGCAGACCATTCAGCTCGGCGCGGACGCTGTCTAGCTCCGCGGGCAACGGACGCAACGGTTCCAACTCGCGCAGGGCCTGGTCGCGTTCCTCGGACCGGGACTGCAGTTGCGCCGCGAGTTGATCGCGCTCGGCTTGAAGTTTTTCACGTTCCGTCTGCAATTGCGCGAGGCTGTCGCGGATCGAGGCGATCTCGGCCACCGCGGCGTCATCGAGCTTCGCCTGGTCTTGCTGGCGCTGTTCGACGAGCGTGCGACGTTGGGCTCGGACGCGACCGGCGATCCGCCTGGCTCGGGCGGCGATCGCGGCGCGATCTTTGATCAACGTGTCGTTCAGTTCGGAGAGTTGCGAATCGCGGCGCTCGATCTCGGCCAGCCGCGATTCCAGCTCCGCCCGGGTCTGTTCGGCCGCGGCGCCTTGCTGTTCGGCTTGCGATAACTGCCCTTGCGCGTCTTGCCGGAGCTCGTCGAGCGATTGCGCGATCTTTTCGACGCGCGCGCACAGGTCGCCTTCTAAGTCCTGAATGCGCTGGCGGCGCCGGGCCCCGAATTCCTGGAGCCTGGCGCGTTGCTCCGCGAGCACGGCGACGAAATCGTCGTCGACCGAATCCGAGGGGGATGAGGGGAGATGTGCGTCCATACCAAACTTGCCTGACTGCTGAATCCAAGCGCGGTCCCGCGGCGTCCGCGCGCCGCCCGCCCATCCAGGCGCGACGCGTACCGCCTAGGCAGCGCGGGCCGATCTCCGTCGGCTACGCCCCTAGAGTTTCTATAGGTCACGCTCCGCACGGGGTCAAAGTGAGACGTCCGGTTGTACGCATCGCACCGTTCGACGGGCGTGACGGGTGCGCCGACGCCGCCCAGCGGACCTCGGTTTCCCATTTCGGCCTGAGGGGGCTAAACTGTCGCTACCCCGGCCAGCGGCCCCGCGTCCGTCGCTTGGCCCGCGTGGCTACATTTTTTCGTTCCGAAAGGGTGAAGGACCGTCCAGGTGCCCCCATACGTTTGGGAAATCCTCCTGATCTTGACGCTGATTCTGGCCAATGGCTTTTTCGCCGGGGCTGAAATCGCCATTATTGCGGCACGTAAGAACCGCCTGGAACAATTGGCCGAGGACGGTGACCGCAAGGCGCGTCGTGCGCTGGAGTTGGCGCGTGACCCGGACCGCTTCCTGCCCACGGTGCAAGTCGGCATTACGCTGGTGAGCACGTTGGCCGCGGCCTTCGGCGGCGCCCGATTGGTCGACTATCTGGCGGACGCGCTGGCAAAATCGCCCTGGCCGTTCGTCCAGGCGCATCAACATGGAATCGCTTTCTCGCTGGTCGTCGTGGCGATCACCTATTTCTCCCTGATTCTCGGCGAGCTGGTCCCCAAGCAAGTTGCCCTGCGGAATGCGGAGACGTTGGCGCGGTTCGTCGCGCCCGTGATGTCGCTCCTGGCCAGCGCCGGTCGCCCTGCAGTTTGGGTGCTGGAAAAATCGACGTCGTTCGTGCTGGCGCTGTTTCGCGTGCCGCTCGCGAAAACGGCTTCGGTCTCCGTCGACGACATCGAACACATGATCGAATCCGGCACCGCCGAGGGCGTCGTCGAGCCGCTGGAACAAAAGGTGGCGATGGGCGCGCTGCGGCTCGGCGAGCGCACGGTGCGCGACATTATGCGCCCGCGGACCGATCTCGACGCGATCGACGTCAACACGCCGACGGACGAGATCATCGGCACGATCGCGATGGCTGGGTTTTCACGATTGCCGATTTACGAGCGCGACCTCGATCACATCCTCGGGTACGTGCATATCAAGGACCTGGTCCGCTACCTGCACCTGGGCTGGGAGATCGACCTCCGCAAAATGTTGCATCCGCCGCTGTTCGTGCCGGAGACGCTGCACTTGGACCGGCTGCTGGAGATGTTTCAGGCGCAGCGGACGCAGTTGGCGATCGTCCTCGACGAACACGGCGGCACGGACGGCATGCTGACGATGGAAGACGTTCTGGAAGAACTGGTCGGCGAAATCCAGGACGAACATCGCGACGACCGTGCCCAGGATTTTGTGCGCCGCGACGATGGCAGCTTTCTGGTCGACGGCGGCTTAAGCGTGGCCGACCTCGTGGTCAAACTCGGCGTGAAACCGGACGACGTCAGCGTCTCGCGGCGTTTCACCACGGTGGCCGGGTTAATGTTGTTCCTGCTCGGCAGCATCCCCCGCATCGGCGACATGGCGGAATGGAACGGCATGAAGCTGGAAGTGGTCGACATGGACGGGCGAAGAATCGACCGGATTTTGATCACGCCGTTGCCGAAAGAGGAGGAGGCGGAGGAGTAGGGGCGGAGGAGGTTGGAGGAGAAAAGGAGTAAAGGAGGTCGAGACTCGTCCTTCCACTCCTTTACTCCTTTACTCCTCCCTCCCACGACTCCCCTCACTTCTCCTCCACCTTGTACCTTCGAAAGCCTGCGCTCTCGTAGTTCGGCAGCGCCTTGGGATGGTCCAACGTGCAAGTGTGCACCCAAAAGCGATTGGGCCCGTAAGACCAGGCGCGGTCGATGGCCCAATGGAGTAGGTAGCGTCCCAGGCCGCGGCCGATGAATTCTGGGATCAGGCCGAAGTAGGCGAGTTCGATTTCATCCGGCTGCCGACGATCTAATTCCGCGTAACCGGCCGGCGTACCGTCGGCGTAGAGGACGTGCGTTTCGACGAGTGGATGTTGCACGATCGCGCCGAGCGTTTCGTCTGACATCACGCGGCGCTCGCGCCATTGCCAACCGCCGCCGACGGTGTCGTAGAGATATCGGTAGAAAGAAATCGTCGGCGGCTTCGCTTGCACGATGGCCAGTTCGCCGGAGGGAGGCGCGAAGTTCAAGTGCGCGGGCCGCGCGCGCATCTCCAAATACGTGATCACCACCTTGCCCGGCGAGGGGGCGGCGTCAGCCTGGTCGTTCATCGCGGGTCATCCGGGCGATTTCAATCGAGCAAGCGGCGCTTGCCATTCGGCTTCGATTGTCGCCCAGCGGCAGGCGTCTCGTCCACTCCCCACCATGCTTTGCCGGAGGAATGCATCAACTCGTCGATCGCCCGAAGTGCGTCCCGTTGCGGCCGATCTGCGGCGCGGTAGCCGTCGGTCGGTACGCCCGGCTGGTCGTCGACATCGAAAAGCTGCTCGTCGAGGTCGAGCCGTGATGTGGTCCCGAGTTCGGCGATGGCTTCCTTCGCGGCGAGTCGACCGCCCAGCGGTAAACGCGGCTTGATGCGTCGCGTAAGGTTCACGGTGCAATCGAGGCAACCTTCGACGTCCTCGATTCCGCCCGTCCCGGTCGCCGTACCGGCGCCGAGGTTGATCTCGGCCGGCGTGGTGTAGGCGGAGTAATCGAGCGTGTCGGTCCCGGCCTCGCCGTCGATCACGGCGTCGACGCCGACGCCGTCGGCAAAGATGTAGACGTCGTCAAGTGCGCCGCCGGTCAGATTCTCGAAGCCCGCGAACGTGACGCCATTCACATCGCCGGCGTTTTGCGCCGTGATGTTCCAGGAGTTCGCCGCGTTCGGGCCGATGAGCGTATCGCTGCCGGTTCCGCCGGTGAACTGCTCGATATTGGCGATGCCGCCCGTGCCGGTGGCCGTGCCGAGTTCGAGGTTGACTTCGACCGGCGTGGTGTATGCGGAGTAGTCGATCACGTCGTCGCCATCGCCGCCGTCGAGGGTTCCGTCGATCACCGCGGCATCGGCGAACGTGAACGTGTCGACGTCGGTTCCGCCGGTCAGATTCTCGAAACCGGAGAACGTGACGCCGTTGACATCGCCGGCGTTGCTACCGGCGAGATTCCAGGCGTTCGCGGTGTTATCGCCGATGAGCGTGTCGCTGTCGGCGCCGCCAATGAACGACTCGAGGTTCGCGAACGAGGCGAGACCCGTGGCGGAATTCGCGCCGAGCGCAACTCCGACCGGCGTCGTGTACGCGGCATAGTCGAGCGTGTCGTCCCCGTCGCCGCCGTCGATCGTGCCAGTTAGCGTCGCGGCGTCGGCCAGCACGAACGTGTCCACGCCGGTTCCGCCGTTCAGATTCTCGAAGCTGCTGAACGTCACGCCGTTGACGTCGCCAGCATTCGCTGCCGACAAGTTCCAGGCATTCGCGACGTTCGCGCCGATGAGTGTGTCATCGCCGGCCCCGCCGATGAAGCTCTCGATGTTGGCAATGTCGCCCGTGCCGGTCGCCGTGTCGAGCTCCAAATCAATTTCGACGTTCGTGGTATACGCCGTGTAGTCGAGCGTATCGTCGCCGTCACCGCCATCGATCAAGCCGTCCACGGACGCCCCGTCGCCGAAGACATACGTATCCGCGTCCGTACCGCCGGTGAGGTTTTCAAAACCCTGGAAGGAGACGGCGTTCACCGTGCCCGCGTTCGCGCCCGATAAGGTCCAGAGGTTGATCACGTCGCCGGCGATCAAAGTATCGACGTCGCCGCCGCCGATCACGACCTCCAGGTTCGCGATGCCGCCCGTCGACGTCGCGGTGTTCGCGTTCAAGTTGACTTCGACCGGCGTGGTCGCGGCGGACAAGTCGAGCGTGTCGTCGCCATCGCCGCCGTCGATCGCGCCGGTGACGCCCGCGCCGTCGGCGATGATGAAAGCATCTTCGTCCAGACCGCCGGTCAGGTTCTCGAAGCTGGAGAACG
>JALHLM010000023.1 GCA_022844585.1 Pirellulales bacterium
CCGATTTAGAAATTCGTCACTCCCCTCTCTGCGTCTCAGCGACTCCGCGGTTCCAAAAAAAATTCCTCCCCTCCGCGTTCTCCGCGCCTTCTGTGGTAAACTATCGGTCCCACCCGTCTATTCTACCGACTCCGGAAAGTATTGTTCGCGGGTGAGTTTTCCGTGTATTTGGAATGCAATTTCCGATTCGGCGACAGGGTTTGCACCAGGCGCGCTTGCGGAACTGATTGTGCCGCTTCAGGTTGAGAAAAAACTTGACATTTGCTCGCAAGACCCAAATACTCGTGACTTCAAACGCCCGATGATAACCGGTCCATTGCACGCAGGAGCGCGAGCCATGCCAGAGTCGGTCTTGGAAGCCATTAAGCAAGGCGTTTGGGATTTCGAACCGCGTCACGTCGACGTGAAAGAATTCCCGTCGACGGTCGCCCTGCCCGGCTCGTCGGAAAAAATCGACATTCTCGCCGACCGCGTACGTCGCGGATTGCCGCTATGGCACGGCGCGGACCGGCTGCATTTTGAGGAGGCCGAGTAACTGCCGAAGTGTGCGCAATACACAGTCTCCTTTCGCTCCGCGAAAGGGCGGCCTTTCGCGGAGAGCCTGTGATTTTTTTCCGTGGCCCTGGTGATTTCCGGGTCGGGCGCTAAATTCTATGGCATGAGCAAGACACCTCAAGCACAGCGTGGCGGGGCGCGGACCAAGATGCCCCAGCCGGGGCAGGTGGAGATGCAGTTTTTGGCGCTCGATGAGATGATCGAGGCCGAGCATCGCGTGCGTTTGGTTTGGGAGTACGCCTTGGCGTGCGATCTGACCGAGCTGTACGCGCGGATTCGCGCCGTCGAAGGGGCGCCGGGGCGGGATCCCGTCGATCCGCGGCTACTGTTCGCGTTGTGGCTGTTCGCCACGCTGGAAGGGGTGACCAGCGGGCGTCGGCTCGCGCAACTCACCGAGCGCGACTTGCCGTACCGCTGGCTGTGCGGCGGCGTGTCGGTGAACTATCACCTGCTCGACGACTTTCGTGCTGAAAACGGCGCGTTGCTGGAACGGCTGCTGATCGATTCGGTGGCGACGCTGCTGCATCAAGACTTGATCGCGCTGGACACGCTTGCTCAAGACGGCATGCGCGTCCGCGCGCACGCCGGGTCGAGTTCGTTTCGTCGCGAGAAAAGTCTCGCCGCCGCGCAGGCCGAGGCGACCGAGCACGTCGAGCGCTTGCGGCGCGAGCGCGAAGACGATCCCTCGGGCGACGAGCGGCGCGCTCGCGCAGCGCGACAGCGCGCGGCCGAAGAACGTCAACAGCGGATCGCACAAGCGCAAGCGGAGTTACAAGAACTCCAAGCGCAGCGCGCGCGACGCGTGGGCGAACCGACGAGCGCGCCGCGCGCCTCGACCACCGATCCCGAGGCGCGCCGCATGAAGATGAGCGACGGCGGATTCCGTCCGGCCTTCAACGTGCAGTTCGCCAGCGACGCCGAGACCCGCGTGATCGTCGCGGTCGAAGTCACGAATCAAGGCACGGATTCCGGCTTGATGCAGCCGATGCACGAACAAGTTCAGCAAGACTACGACGTCACGCCGAAAGCGTATCTCGTCGACGGCGGCTTCGCCAAGCTGAGCGACGTGACGGCGCTCGAACAGGCCGGCACGGCGGTGCATGCTCCGTTGCCGTGCGAGCAAAAACATCTCGCGGCCGGCAAGGATCCTTACGCCCCCAAGTCTGGCGACACCGCGGAAATGGCCGCCTTTCGCACACGCATGGGCACGCCAGCCGCCAAGGAACGCTACCGATGGCGATGCAGCGTGGCCGAGTTCCCCAACGCCGACTGTCGCAACCGCGGCCTGACGCAGTTCCGCATCCGCGGCCTGGCGAAGGCCATGTCGCAAACGCTGTGGCACGTCCTGGCCTTCAACTTCTTACGGTTCGTTCGCCTCGGCTACTTGACGAAAGTCATGAACGCGTAGCGATCGATGACTGCGGCCAGCACGCGAAAACCCAGCGGCTGCTTCCCACCGCCGGCCGTCCCATCCGGCAGCACGGCGGCCCCGTCCAGCAAAACCGCCGGACCTACTCCCAGACCAACACCAGCCCAACCTTCAAACCCCTCCACGCTCCCGAAAAACTCACAGCCTCGGAGCGAAAGGAGACTGTGCCGTGGCGATGACACTCGCTTGCTCTTTGTTCGAGTGGCTTACGCGCGCGGTGAGATCTTCTCTTTCCCCACCACCGCCCGTAGCGGCTCCGGCACAATGATCGACCCATCTGCCTGTTGATAGTTCTCCAGCACGGCGATCATCGCGCGACTGATGGCGACTGCGGTGCCGTTCAGCGTGTGCACGAAGCGGGTGCCTTTTTCGCCTGGGGTGCGGTAACGGATGCCGAGGCGGCGGGCTTGGTAATCGGTGCAGTTGCTGGTGCTGGTGACTTCGCCGTATTCGCCTTGTTCGCCGCGGCCGGGCATCCAGGCTTCCAGGTCGAATTTGCGATAGGCCGGGCCGCCCAGATCGCCGGTGGCGGTGTCGACGACACGGTACGGGATGCCGAGCCCGTCGAAGATTTTGCCTTCCAGTGCGCAGAAGTAATCGAGCGTCGCGTCGCTTTGTTCCGGCAGCGTGAAGGCGAACATCTCGACCTTGGTGAACTGATGCACGCGGTACAGCCCGCGCGTGGCGCGGCCATGGGCGCCGGCCTCAGTGCGGTAGCAGTGGCTGATGCCGCAGAGTTTGATCGGCAACTGCGCGGGGTCGAGGATTTCGTCGGCCAGCAACCCGCCGAGCGTGATTTCGGCCGTGGCGACGAGACTGAGGTCGCTGTCGGCGATGCTGTAAATCTGCGTTTCCGGGCCGCGGGGAATGTAGCCGGTCCCTTGCAGCACTTCGTTGCGGGCGAGGTCCGGCGTGATCATGGGCGTAAAGCCTTCGCCGATCAGCAGGCTCACCGCGTAGTGCTGCAGTGCAAGCTCCAGCAGCACGGCTTCATTCTTAAAGAAGTAAAAGCCATGCCCGGCGACTTTCGCGCCGGCTTCGAAATCGAAGAGTTGCAGCTTCTCGCCGAGTTCGACGTGATCGAGCGGCTTGAATTCGAACTTGCGCGGGGCGTGCTGGCCGCGGCGGATTTCGAGATTGGCCGTATCGTCGCCGCCGACCGGGGCCGCGGGATGAGAAAGGTTCGGGATGGAGCGCTGGATCGCGTCGATGTCGACTTCGAATTGTTCCAGAGCCGTTTGCGCCGCCGACACCGCTTCGCGCAGCTTCCGCCCTGCTTCCTTTCGGGCTTCGCGCTCCGCCGCGTCCTTGGTCTGGCCAATCGACTTCGAGACTTCGTTGGCCTTGCGGTTTAACTCATCAACCTGCGTCTGAGCCAACCGCCGCTCCCCATCGAGCGCGACAAGCCGATCGACATCGACCTTCGCGCCGCGGCGCAGGCAGTTTTCTTTGACGAGAGCGGCGTTTTCAACGATGAAGCGGCGGTCGAGCATGGGTTTAGTTTGAAGTTTTCAGTGTTCAGTTTTCAGTTTTCAGTTTTTTTTGATGCAACGAGGTCAACCCCGTAGGTCAGGCACCCTGGTCGAAGGCAACAAACAACGCGCTTCAGCGACACCCACCAGCATCCCAACCCGCGCCGGCAAATTGCCCGACCCCCCGTCGACGTCGTTTCCCGTCAGGCAATTTGCCGGCATCGACTCTGGACGTTGCCTTGGTTGATTTCGGCGCGCTGCTCTTTGTCTTCCACTGGGGTGCCTGACCTACAGCTCTCCTCTCCCTCCGTGTCCTCCGTGGTGAATCCTAAGATTTCACCGCCGCCAGTTCCTTCCACAAGTGAGCGCTCGTCCGGATGCCGCGATGGAAATCCGCGAGGCAGAATTTTTCGTTGGGGCTGTGGGTGTTGTCGTCGTCGAGGCCCCAACCGAGGAGCAGCGTGTCGACGCCGAGTTGCTGCCGGAATGTGGAGACGACCGGGATCGAGCCTCCCTCGCGCATGTAAACCGGCGCGCGGCCGAAACCATGTTCGATCGCTCGGGCGGCCGCCGCGACATACGGACTGTCGAGCGGCACCACCACGCCCGGCGCGCCGTGATGGCTCACCAGTTCCAGGCGAATGCCCGGCGGGCAGAGCTTTTTCAGTTGAGCTTCCAGCGCGGCCTGGATTTTCTTCGGGTCTTGCTTCGGCACCAGGCGGAAGCTGAACTTCGCGCTGGCGCGGGCGGGCAGGACGGTCTTGGCGCCTTCGCCTTGATAGCCGCTGGTGAGGCCGTTGATATCGAACGTGGGACGAGCGCTCTTGCGCTCTTGCGTCGTAAAGCCCTGCTCGCCGGTGACGGCGTCCACGCCGATCTGTTTCTTGAAGCCGGCCTCATCGAACGGCAGCGCGGCGAATTGTTTGCGCTCCTCGTCGGTGAGTGTCGTGACGTCGTCGTAAAAGCCAGGCACTTGAATGCGGCCGTCGGCGTCGATGAGCGCGGCGAGCATTTTCGAGAGGGCAATCGCCGGGTTGGTCACTGCGCCGCCGAAGGAGCCGGAGTGCAGGTCCTGTTTCGGGCCCGTGAGTTTCAATTCGAAATACGCGATGCCGCGCAGGCCGTAGGTGATTGCCGGCACGCCGGCCGCGAACTGGCTTGTGTCGCTGATCACCACGACGTCGCTCTTCAGGCGATCTTTGTTCGTGGCGATGAAGTGTTCCAAATGTTCGCTGCCGACTTCCTCCTCGCCTTCGATCAGGTATTTCACATTGATCGGCAGCTTGCCGGCCGTTTTGATCCAGGCTTCGGCGCTTTTGATGTGCGTGAACATCTGCCCTTTGTCGTCGGTCGCGCCTCGGGCATAGAGATTCCCGTCGCGCCGCGTGGGCTCGAACGGCGGTGTTTTCCATTCGTTCAACGGGTCCGGCGGTTGGACGTCGTAGTGGCCGTAGACCAGCACGGTCGGCGCGCCCGGCACGCCCAGGCTCTCGGCGTAGACAATCGGATGCCCCGGCGTTTCGCAGATTTCGGTCTTGAAGCCCAGGCCGCGAAACTGCCCGGCGACCCATTCCCCGGCCCGGCGGACGTCGGCCTTGTGGGTGCTATCGGCGCTGACGCTGGGGATGCGCAGCAGGTCGCACAGCTCCTCCTCGAAGCGGGGGCCATGTTGCTGCAGGTATTGATCGACGTCGCTCATCGTGGGCTCCCTCGCGTTTTGCGGCCAGACGGAGCGTAATATAATGGCTATACTGGATTTCGACCATGCGGCGGTGACGCACCAGGGTTCGGAGAAGCACGCTATGTCTGAGGAATCGACCGCGGCCGTTGTCGAGGAAGAACCGGCGGTGGCCGTGCCGGAAGCCGACAAGAAGACGAAGCCGAAGCGGCAGCCCCGTTACAACGTGATCCTCTGGAACGACGAGGAGCACACGCACGAATACGTGATTCTGCTGCTGGCGGATTTGTTCGCGCACCCGGTGGAGACCGGCTACAAGCTCGCCTGCGAAGTCGACAAAACCGGCCGGGCGATCGTGTTCACCACGACGATGGAACACGCGGAACTGAAGCGCGACCAGGTTCACGCCTACGGGAAGGACCGGTTGGTGGCCAATTGCGCCGGGTCGATGCGTTGCACGATCGAGCCGGCCCCCGGCGACGGCGACTAAGTACACCTTCAGAAAAAGACAAAGCGGTGGGTGCCACTGGCGGCTTGTCCGCCAGTGCGGGAGTGGAGTCTTGCAAGCCGAGTCAAATTCGCACTGGCGGACGAGCCGCCAGTGGCACCCCGTGAGTAGCGGCGCGTTTTTTCTTCGTCTTTTCGCCGGTCGCGTTTCATGCCCGCCACACTTCGTACCGTGACGCTGGGTTGCAAGGTCAACCAGTACGAGACGGAGTTGGTCCGCGAAGGGCTCGCCCGGGCGGGATTTCATGACGCGACCGAAGGCGAACCGGCCGACCTGTGCGTTGTGAACACCTGCACGGTCACCGCCGAAGGGGACGCCAAGAGCCGGCAGACGATTCGGCAGCTTGCCAAGCGCAACCCGGGCGCGCGGATCATCGTGATGGGCTGCTACGCCACGCGGGCGCCGGAGGAAGTTGCGGGGCTGCCGGGCGTGAGCGAGGTGATTCCCGACAAGCGCGAATTGCCGGACTTGTTCGCGCGGTTCGGCGTCGTCGATCTTCCGACCGGTATCTCGAATTACTCCGGCCGCCAGCGCGCGCATGTGAAGGTGCAGGACGGTTGTTTGTTGAATTGCAGCTTTTGCATCATCCCCACGGTGCGGCCGCATTTCGCCAGCCGCCCGCCGGAGCATATCGAAGCGGAATGCCGACGACTGATCGACGCCGGTTTTCATGAGTTGATTCTCACCGGCATTCATCTTGGCCATTACGGCGTGGAGTGGAATCGTGGCCGGCCGAAATCGGAGTGGACGCGGCTCTCGCACCTGCTGGAGCGACTAGTGCAATTGCCGGGCGATTTCCGGCTTCGGCTGTCGAGCATCGAGGCGACGGAAGTCACGCGGGAGTTGATCGCCGTCATGCAGTCGCATCCGGAGCGGATCTGCCCGCACTTGCATATCTCGATGCAAAGCGGTTCCGACGACGTCTTGCGGCGCATGCGCCGGCGCTGGGGCGCGCAGCGCTTTACCGATCGGTGCCTGATGGTCCGCGAGGCGCTCGATCGCCCGGCGCTGACCACTGACGTGATCATCGGCTTCCCTGGCGAGTCCGAAGCCGATTTCGCCGCCACCTGTCGCGTGGTCGAAGCGGTTGGCTTCTCGAAGCTGCACATCTTTCCGTACAGCGCAAGGCGCGGTACGGACGCCGCGACGATGCCGAACCAGATTCCGGAGCAGGTGAAAGCGGCCCGAGTAGAACAGCTCGCGAGGCTCGAAGTGGAACTGCGCGGGCGCTACTATCGGCAACTCATCGGCCGGCAACTACGCGTGTTGGTGGAATCGCCGGTGAAGGAACGCCCGGGCCGGATGGTCGGCACGTCGTGCCGGTATGCTCCGGTGGAGTTGCCAGGGACGGTGGCGATGCGACGGCAATTCGCGGAGGTCGTCGCCGGCGAGGTGCGCGAGGATCGCATCGTGGCGGCGGAATAGCGATACTACTTCGCATCGTCGCGCGCTATGTCGATTCTTTCCGGCAGCGGCTTCTTGCGTCCGGAGTCGCGATGGAGCCACCAGGCCAACGCGAAAACAGCGGCGACGATGGCGGCCACGACAGCGGCGGTGAGTCCTCGGGCTTCGTCCGGCGCGGCGTCCGTGGTGAGTTTCATCACGTCGCGGCCGATCAGCAGCGGCGCAAGTTGTTTGCGGACCGTGCCGGGTTCGGCCTCGGCGGACTGAGCCGTGCGGAAGCTCCAGGTCTTGAGGAAGAAGCCCGTGGCGCGAATCGCTTCGTAGAGATCATCGCCGGTGGGCATTCCGGGCGGCAGTTCCAGTACGCAAAAGACGATCGGGTTCCCTCGCGAATCGGGCGTGACCATTTCAATTTCGAAATAGTGATCCAGGCCGAATCGCTCGCGAATGTCCGCGTCGTCGACGCGGATTTCAATGGCGCGACGGGCGGTGCCAACCAGCGTGACCAGTCGACCGCGCACTTCCTCGGGAGTATTAAACAGCGGCGCGACATCTTCCGCCTCGTCCTCGGCGCGATCGAGCTGGCGCTGCAGCTCCGCCAGCTTCTCCGGCGGAGCGTCGGCCGTTTTGCGCTGCGCGGCGAGGTCGGTTTTCCAGAGTTGCGCCGCGGTGCGGAGTTCGGTCGTGGCGACCGCGTGGAGTTCGCCAGGTTGTGTGCGGCCGACGGCGTCCAGCATTTGGTAGAAGGCTTCGCGTTCCAGGTCGGATGATTGCGACAGTGCGACCTTGTCCCGCACCCCGTCGATCAGGCCTGCGTCGAAGCCCAGGCTACCGAGCGAGGCGAAACTGCCTTGCTCCGGATACCAGGCCAAACGCTGCGCGATGAAGAGCGGCGCCGGATGCTCCACATCGGCCGCTTGCCGCTTGAGGAACACGGCCGCGCCGCCGCAGCGCACGTCGCACGCGCGGCTCTCCTCGGTTTCACCGAGCCAGTCGCGCGGAATCGCCAACGCGAACACGGTCGCCTCGGTTTCCGGCTTGGCGAGTTCCACGTCGCAACGGTAGTAGACTTCCAGCTCGAAGCGACGCGCGACCTCGGGAATTGGACGAATCCGGGTCACGCGCTTCACGCGTCCCCTTAGTTCGATAATCTCACCGGAATGTTCGAGCGGCGTAGCGAGCCAGGCGGGAAGGTCGCTAGCCGGATGACGCCAACGGGCGAGATCGACACGGCCGAAACGGCGCAGGGCGATCATGCCACGCAAGACCGCCTCGGTCTGATGGTCCCCATACGGCGTGGCGTCGGGCAGTTTGGCGAAATAGCTGTCATCAAATCCGAAGAGCGTAAACATCTCACGCGGACCGCTGATCGGCGGGGGCGATTCACTATCGGCGGCCAGCGTGGCGATTGCGCAGAGCAACACCGTGAAGATGGCCAGCACGTGCGGCCAGCGCGATAGCTTGGAAATCATGTTGCGTTCTCCGCCGATGACTTGGGCGAAGTCTCATCGGCGAGTTCCCGTTCCCGCAACTTCGTGAGCATTCGCGCGACGTCATTGCCGGCGTCTTGTTCGGCCATCTGTTGAAAGTCCGGCGCGGTGGCGTTTGCTGGCGAGACGTCGCGTCGACCGCTGCGGACAATGAAGACAACGACACCGAAGACGAGGGCCACGGCCGACGCCGCGAGTGCCATGTCCAGCCGGCTGAACTCGGTTGGCGTCGAGATACCGGTCGGCGCCGGGGGCGTCCAGACCACGGTCCGCGCTAGTAATAACGGCGCAGTGCGGATCACGTTGTCTTGCGATTGATACGCCCAACGCTTGAAGAAAACGCCGTCGATGGTCACCTCGGCCTGCAGTGCCTTTCCCGTGGGAAACCCAGGCGGCAGTTGCAGCACGTTCACCGCGAGCAAATCATCCGGGCGTCCCTCCGGCTGTAGCCACAGTTGCTGGAGCGTCTCGATGCCATGCGTATTCTTGGGAATCGCGACAGGAAACGCGCCGCGCGCAATGCCCCGCACGCGGACCCATTCGCCGCGGTACGATTCCGGCTGGCGATGCAACTGCACGAAGCTCACGTCGAGCGGCTTGGGCAAACTCGCGTCGAGTTCATCGGTCTTGCCCAGTACCGCGAGCGTCTGAAAAAATGCCTCATGCTCGTCGCCGCCGCGCAGCACGGTGTCGTCGACCACGCTGGCGTAGAGCTCGCGCGGCAGGCCGGGCAGCAAATGCTTCGGCGTGACGGCGTCGCTGCTGTTAAGGCGTGGCATCCGCACGGCGTCCGGAACGTCCGTCGCCGGCCCGCTGGCAAGAACTGAATCAACCGGCTCGGCGGGAGCTTGTGCGCTCGTCGAGGCCGCTTCTTCGCCAAACAGCCAAACCCAGGATTGCTCGCGGCCGGCCATGCGCATCAGCACGAGGACCAGTCCCAACATGCCGAACAGCGTCAACAGTCGCCATTGCTCGCGGCGGGCGAGGTAGTTCCGCGTCGGTCGCCGACCGTTGAATTGAAGCATGGCGCAATCGTTACAGTCGGATTCGTTGCAGCGCCGCGAAGTCAGCGCCGACGGACTTACTTCACTCGATTCTAGAACCCCCTCGGCGCAGCGACAACGCGGTACGCGGAATTCGTCCGCGCGACAGCATTAGGCAGTTTCGCTCAAGTCGCCGGTTGCCGGGGCCGAATGAGGATCGCTGTCAGGTCGTCCTTCCCGGGGAACCGTGTTTTGGCCGCACCGCTTCGCAAGAAACCTCAGCCTGAGATCGCCAAGCCTGCGGCGGAGCACCCGTGGTTGGCGTCGTTCATTGGCTATTTGACCAACGAGTGTCATTTGGCCGAGAACACGGTGCTGGCGTACCGCCGCGATCTGCGACGGTTTTTCGCCTGGCTGGAACGGCGATCCGTGTTGGATTTAACGATTCAGCAGCTCGCCGACTACGCCGCCTGGCTCGGCAAGCAGTCGCTCGCGCCGGCCAGCGTGGCGCGACACCTGGTTTCATTGAAAATCTTCTACCGCTACCTGCAGCTCGAAGGGGCGGTGCGCGATAATCTCGCCGAATTGCTGGGCAGCACCAAGCTCTGGCAACGCATCCCGCAGGTGCTGTCGCCGTCGGTCGTGAACACGCTCCTCGAAGCACCGCTGGAACGGGAACCCCATTGGCGGCGCGATCGAGCCATGTTGGAGCTGCTCTACGCCACCGGCTGTCGTGCGTCGGAATTGTCCTCATTGCGCCAGCGCGACGTGCATCTAACCGACGGTTTCTGCATCTGCCACGGCAAAGGAGACAAGCAGCGAATCGTACCCTTGGGACGGCGAGCCGTCGAAGCGGTGCGGAACTATGTGGAGAAGGAACGCCCTACGAGTGCCGCGCGCGCAACGTCGCCGCCCGAATGGCTGCTGCTTTCTTCGCGCGGACAACATCTGAGCCGGGAGCGCATTTGGGAGCTGGTGAAAAAATTCGTCGCCCGCGCCGGCGCCCCGAGCGATGTCAGCCCGCACACGCTACGCCACAGCTTCGCCACGCACATGTTGGCCGGCGGCGCCGATCTGCGCCAGGTGCAAGAACTTCTGGGACACGCCAGCATCGCCACTACGCAGATCTATACGCACGTGGATCATGAACGCTTGAAGGCGATCCATCGGAAGTTTCATCCGAGGGCGTAGGCAAGCAAGCTCACTAGCCCGACGCGCAAGCGAGGGGGAGCAACCGCGGAACTGAGTACAACGTTTACTCAGATCTCAGCGTCCACTCCCCCTCGCTTGCGCGTCGGGCTAGAAAGCTCGCCCCGCTACACTTCCAACGTCACCAGCGAGCGGAAATCCGGATCGTCGCGTAAGGCGTCGAAGTCGGACTCTTGGGGAATCAGGTCGCGATAGTCGGCGTCCAGCTCCAGGGCCCGGGCCAGGTATTCCAGCGTCCGTTCCTTGTTGCGGGCCAGGCTCCAGTAGCAGGAGAGGTTGTAGTGAATCAGCGCCTGATCCGGCGCGGCTTCCAGGGCGTGCTCCAAGGACTCAATCGCCAGGTCGAGCCGCTGGATGCGCTTGTAGCACCAGCCCAACGCGAGCCAGACGTGGATGTCCTCGGGGTTCGTCTCGGACGCCGTCACCAGCGGATAGATCGCTTCGACGTAACGTCCCAAGGCCCGCAGCGCGTAGCCTTGCAGGAGCGAAAGTCGTCCGCGTGACGTGCCGGCGTCGCTGACGTCCTCCAGGGCGTCCAGCGCGTGTTGCGGCATCCCCAGCTCAAGGTAGCCCTCGGCCTGGCGAAGGCGCTGCTGGATCCGTAAGCGGTTGGCAAGCTTCATGCCGCGGCCCTCCCGTCGCTGGCGGCCGTCCATCACAAGGTTCGGCCGCTCCCGCTTTATTTTACTCAGCGGGCAAGCAATCGCCCAATCGAATTTGGGCGGGCGCCGCATCGGACGGCGCTCGAGGAGCGCCGTCGCGGCGAAGAGAATCCGCGTTCACGGGTCGTAGCGGCAATCCGTGAGGTTTACCGCAGCTGTCTTAAGCGACCGGGGCGGCCATTTCCTGGTAGCACTCGACGAGCGACTTGGCCGGCTTCGCTAGTTTCAACACCGGAGCGAATTCGGCAAAGTCATTGTCGACCTGTCCCAGCATTTCCACAGTCGAGGGACCGTTCGGCGCCAAGGCGCGGTAGTAGTCGTCGAACTCGGCGCACTCGTACCAGTTGGCATCGGCGCCGGCCGGCAGCATCGAGGACAGCGCCACGGAGACGCGTGCGGCGTCGCGCGGTTGTTCCTGCAGCAGTTCACTCAGGTGCGTGTGGCAGGCCACGAGTTGGACGAAGTCGGCTGGCAGATTCCATTGCTGGGCCATCTTCGCGGCGGCTTCGGCATGGGTCCAACCAAAGACCTGCATTTCGAAGTCCGAGAGACGGATGCGTCCGCCGTCGCGTTTGGTGAGCAGTTTTTCATAGACGCTGGAGAACTCCTTCGCCAGCAGCGGCACCGCCATGTCTTGCAGCAGTGCGGCGGCGAACGGCTCTTCCGCGTCCTTCAAGCCCAGCAGCTTCGCCATGTTGCGGGCGAACAGCCCGCGGCGCAGCGAATCCTGCCAGAGCGATTTCAGATCGAACGGCCCGCACTTGGGGTTCGGCATCAGGCTGAACACGGCGCTCCAGAGCGCAAAGTTCTTGATCGTCCGGATGCCCACCATCGTGATGGCGTGCTTGACGTTCGAGATTTCGCGGGCGAAGCCGAAGTACGACGAATTCACGAACTTCAGCACCTGGCCGGTCAGACCAGGGTCGGCCTCGATCGGGACCGCGAACTCATCGGGGCCGTTCTTGGGGTTCTGGGAAAGTTCCAGCAGGCTGATCGCGCTCTGCGGCAGAGCGGGGAGTTGAGCCGTGGCCAGGACCTTTTCCAGGTCGATCTTCGTGACGCCGTTTGCCTGGGTCATGGGGGAAGTTCCGCTTTCTTCCTTCAACACGTGGATGGGGCCTCACGGCGCGGCTGTTGCCCTGCGCCTCGTTGAAAACCTAGGTCGAAACTCGGCCCCCGACAAGTTTTGATCTGACCCGAAGTTGCGCTGGGAGGCCGGGTTATGCCGCCTCTGCGTCTGAGAACTTTCGGACCGCTTCGCCGCAATCTCACGACGTGGAGAATTCGCCACGCGCAGCCCAGCCACGACGTGGCGATTTCGCGACAAACAGTCCACACGCCTCTTGCGAACAACCACCGCAAGTCCTTGCCTCAAAGCTCTTTCCGACGAGCCGCCGAGAGCGCCGTGGCGCGCGGCCCCGACTTTGCGAATGTTCCTCGCAACGTCGGTTGGCCTCATCGCTCTTCTCGTCGCGAGCTTCCCCGTGCGGTTTGTCCTTCTCGTGATCGTTTTCCTCAGCTTCGCCTGCTGGACGTTGGCCCACTGGCCGCAACCGGCCCAAATGAACGCCGAGCCGGAATTCACTTGGCGCCGCACCGAGACCGGCTGGGAACGCATTGATCGCTGGCCCACCTACCAGGTCGAGCGATTCCAGGGCCAACCACTTCTGGTGGGCTCATTCCAGTTGGGCGTGTCGCTCTTGGCACTCATGGCCGGCAATGACGCGGAACGCCGCCGGGCGCTGCGCGGTAGGCCGCAGGATCGTCATGATCCGGCGACTCGGCCCCAGGTGACCCTGAAGGGCCGCCGCACCGTCGAAGCAGTGGGGATTTCTTGACCCTGGACGTCGATCGGAATAGAGTGAACGTGTAGTTCCAACCAGGGCGAAGTGACCTCGCGGGGAGCGAAATCATGTTGCGTACGGCGATTTGTGCGGCCTTGGCAGTAGTAGGCCTCAGCTTGTGCGCCGACGAATGCTTTGCCCAACGCAACAACGCTTACCGGCGGACGCAGAATTCGCTCTACAACCGCCCGACGGTCAGTCCTTACCTGAATCTGCTGCAGCCCCAAGGGGGCGGCTTGCCAAACTACCAGACGTTAGTCCGACCGGCGATCGATCAACGCCGTCAGAACCAGGACACAGCGCGGCAGATTTCGCAGTTACAGTCCTCCGTCGCGGCGTCGTCCGCCCAGGATCAGCGCGGCGAGACCACGTTCCGGCCCACCGGTCACGGGACTGGTAAGTTCTACTACTCGCACTTCTATCCCACGATGAATCAGCGGCGATAGCGCCAGCGATCAATGGAATCTGGCTCGACTATTGAGCCAGAAGCGTCAGCGCCTGGAGCGCTGACATCAAGCGCCGTTCGAGAATTCCTCCGGGCGCTCACGCTTCCGGCTCGAGAGTTCGGTGGGCCACATCGCTTTCTAAGCGTTTTACCGGCGGCAGGGTGGAGTTTCTGGGAGCGGGCAAATAAAATCGGGACCGGTCGCCATGCGCACCTCGGTTCCCGCCTTGCCTCCCTCCTCCCGGAAACTTGCCGCCCACCATGAGAGCCACCTCACTGTTCGTCTTGGCCGCGTGCCTGGCGTTGCCCCGTTTGGCCGCCGCCCAGGATCAGGCCTCCGGTAACGTCATCGTGCCGAAGGATTTCCGTCTGGAACTGCTCTACACGGTTCCGCAGGGCGAGGAGGGGTCCTGGGTATCGATGTGCGTCGATCCGAAGGGGCGACTGATCGTCGGCGATCAATACGGCAAGCTGTACCGCGTCACACCGCCAGCGGTAGGTCAGCAGGGTGAGATCAAGCCGGAGCCGATTGACCTGGAAGTCGGCGGCGCGCATGGGCTGCTCCATGCCTTCGACAGCCTGTACATCATGGTCAACGACACCGACCGGCAGCACGGGCTCTACCGCGCGCGCGATACCGACGGCGACGATAAGTACGACGAAATCAAGCTCCTCCGCGCGTTGGAAGCTGGCGGCGAGCACGGCGCGCATTCGATGGTGGTCACGCCCGACGGCAAGTCGCTCGCCATCGTGGTCGGCAATCAGAGTAAGATCACGGAATTCACGAAATCTCGCGTGCCCAACAACTGGGGCGAGGACAACCTGATCACGCGGATCCCAACAGGCTTTATGGACGGCTCGATGGCCCCGCAAGGCTGGATCGCCACCTGCGATCCGGACGGCGAGAACTGGGAATTGATGGCCGTCGGTTTCCGCAATCAGTTCGACCTCGCCTACAACCGTCACGGCGAGCTATTCACTTACGACGCCGACATGGAATGGGACATCGGCGTTCCCTGGTATCGTCCGACGCGGATTAATCACGTCACGAGCGGCGCGGAGTATGGCTTCCGCAACGGCTCCGGCAAATGGCCGGAGTATTACCTCGACAGCCTGGGCACGGTGGTCGATATCGGCCCCGGTTCGCCCACCGGCATCACCTTTGGTTACGGCGCGAAGTTCCCGGCGAAGTATCAGGAAGCCCTGTTCATCAACGACTGGAGCTTCGGCAAACTCCGCGCGGTCCACATCAAGCCGCAAGGGAGCAGCTACGTCGCGGAATCGGAAGAATTCATCAGCGGCCAACCGTTGGCGTTGACTGACGTGGTCATCAACCCGCACGACGGCGCGATGTATTTCGCCGTCGGCGGACGGCGGACGCAGTCGGCGTTGTATCGGGTCACGTACACCGGCAGCCTGCTGAATCAGCCTCGCCCCTATGACAATATGTCAAAACGGCCCCTACGGCAGAAATTGGAGTCGTTCCATGGGCTTCAAGATCCTCAGGCCGTCGCAACAGTTTGGCCATACTTGAAAGATCAAGATCGCGCTATTCGCTACGCGGCGCGAATCGCGCTCGAATGGCAGGATCCGGCGCAATGGCGCGAGAAGGCGCTGGTGGAGCCGAACCCGCGCATCGCGATCGCGGCGCTAGCGTCTTTGGCTCGCGTTAGCGGTCGCGATGTCATTCATCGCGCAGAGGGGACCGACGCGCCGGATGGGACGCTGCGTGGCAAGATGATCGCTGCGCTCGCGCAGATGGATTGGAAGAGTCTCAGCCACCAAGATCGGCTGGATTGGTGCCGGGCAATGTCGCTTACGTTCACGCGGCTCGGATTTCCGACGGAGGCCGAACGTGAGGCGCTCACGAAGCAGTTGTCGCCATTGTTTCCGGCGGAAAGCCGTGAGTTGAATTCCGAGTTAGCACAGCTCCTGGTTTACCTGCAAGCGCCCGAGGCCGCCGAGAGGATCGTGAAGGCCATGATCGAGGCGCCGACGCAGGAAGAACAGATCGACTACGCATTGTCGCTCCGGGCGCTCAATGTCGGTTGGACGCCGGCGCTGCGCGAAGAGTATTTCTCCTGGTTTGTCACCAAAGCGGCCGCCTATCGCGGTGGGAACACTTTCAAAGGTTCGCTCAAGACCATTCGCGAGCAAGCGCTGGCGAACTTGACGGACGAAGAGAAGGCGGCGCTCAAGCCGATTCTCGATCAGACACCGAAGGAGACCTCGCCGCAAGAATTGCTCGCGGCGCGGAAGTTCGTGCGGAACTATTCGCTCGATGAACTCGTCCCGCTCGCGCAAGCCGGGCTGCAAGGCGGCCGGAACTACGATCGTGGCCGCGCGATCTACGGCGCTGTCGCTTGCGCCGCGTGCCATCGCTTCGATCAGGACGGCGGCTCCGTCGGCCCGGATTTGACGTCGGTCGCCGGCCGATTTAGCGCGAAGGATATCCTGGAATCGATCGTCGATCCCAACAAGACGATCAGCGATCAGTATGCGGCGATCACCATTCAGACCAAGGCCGGCAAGACCGTGACCGGGCGCGTGGCGAATCTTTCGGGCGATTCGCTCAATATTGTCGAAAATATGCTCGATCCGGGGAATATGACGAACGTGAAACGCGGCGATATCGAGGCCATGGAAATGTCCAAAGTCTCGATGATGCCGGAAGGCCTGCTGAACACGCTCACGGAAGACGAGATCCAGGACCTGATCGCTTACTTGCTCGCGAGGGGTAACCGCGACCACGCGATGTTCCAGGAAACCGGCGCGGGGAAGTAGGAGCATTTGCCCGCGAAACACGCGAAACACACGAAAAATAGGAAGGAAGAGTTTGGTCAAGGCGGCCCTTGCTGCGACTTCGCAACCAGCGTGCTCTTAGCGAATTCATAGCCCACAACGCTGAAAACGTCACGCCTACAAAGTCTGCTTTTCGTGTGTTTCGCGTGTTTCGCGGGCAATCAAGGATTAACGCGATGCCCAGGATGGCTGGCGAGGAGCGAATGGAGGAGCGGCCGCTTCCTGTTAAGCGGCGGGGCGATCTCGTGGCGCGTTCGGTGGCGCGGCGACAGGGCGTGACTGTCGTCGTCAAGGATCCGATTTCGCTCCGCTACTTCGAGCTCGGGCTGGAAGAGGCCTGGCTTTGGGAACGGCTCGACGGGGAGCGCAGCCTCGGGCAGCTTTGTCGGGAATTCGAGCAACAGTTCGTGCCGCGGCGGATTGAGCCGGCGCAACTCGAAGCGCTGGTGCGCCGTTTTCGGACCGATAACCTGGTGCTCGCGCCAGGCGCGGAACAGGCGGAGCTGCTGTGGGAAGAAGCTCAACGTCGTGCCCGCCGCCAACGCATCTTCACCTGGCTGCAACCGTGGGCGATTCGCTTTCGTGGCATTGATCCTGCGAGCTTGTTGGAATCGCTCTATCCCTGGGTGCGTTGGGCCTTCACGCCAACGGCGCTCGCGGCCGGCGCGGCGCTCGTGATTTGCGCGACTCTGTTGGCAATCACGCGGTTCGATCAACTCACCGAAAAGCTGCCGCCGCTCGAGGCGTTTCTTCGCCTGGAAAACGCGGTTTGGATTGTCGTGGCGCTCTCCATCGTCAAGGTGCTGCACGAATTGGGACACGGGCTAGTCGGGCGCCATTTCGGTGTTCGCTGCCACGAACTCGGCGTGATGCTGCTGGCCGGCGTGCCGTGCTTGTATTGCAACGTGACCGACGCCTGGACGTTGTCGGACAAGTGGCAGCGCGCCGCAATCGGCGCAGCCGGCATCGCGGTGGAATTGCTGCTGGCGTCGTTGGCATTGTTTCTCTGGTGGTTTAGCGCCCCCGGCGCGCTCAACTCGCTATGCTTGAGCGTGTTGCTGGTTTGCTCGATCGGCACGTTGGTCTTCAACGGAAATCCCTTGCTGCGCTACGACGGCTATTACGTACTGTCCGATCTCGTCGCCACGCCGAACCTGCGCGACGAGGCTTTCGCCCGCGTCGAGGAGCGGCTGCTCGACGTGTTCGCAGGCGTCGCGCCGCGGGAGCATTTCGCCCTGCGATTGCCGCGCTGGTTAAGCGGTTATGCAATTGCGTCGCTCGTCTACTCGGTCGCCGTGCTCGGCGGTCTGGCCTGGTTTTGCTACCAGTGGCTACGCCCCTGGGGCGCGGGTCCGCTCGTGGCGATGGCGACCGTCGCCTGCGCCGTCGGCATGGTCACGCCGTCCGCGATGCGCATGACCCGCGCGGCGCGCTTGGAATCGCTCTCCGGCGAACCCGTCTGGCGGCGGCTCGCATGGCGCGGCGGCGCGTTGCTCGCGCTCTTGGCGGCGCTGGCCTTCATCCCGTTGCCCAGCCGTGTGCAAGCGCCTGGCGTTATCATGCCGCGCGAGAGCCGGCAGTTGTACGTGCTCGTCGAAGGTTCACTCGCCGAAGCCCTGCCCGCCGGAACCACGGTACGCGAGGGAGAAACCGTCGCGCGGCTGGTCAATCATCGGTTGCTCAAGGAGGAAGCCAAGCTACTGGGCGAGCAGCGTTATCGAGCACTCCATGTGGCGAATCTCGAACAATTCAGCGTCCGCGACGACGACGCTTCGCTCCGCCTGCCGGCCGCGCGTGAGGCCCTCGCCGACACCGAGGAACGCCTGCGGAACTGCCGCCTGGAACTCGCGCGCCTGGAAATCAAAGCGCCCATCGACGGCGTGTTGCTGCCCGCCGCGCGCGTGGAGGCGGCCGTCGGCCCGCATGAACTGCCGACCTGGTCCGGTTCGCCGCTGGAGCCGGCAAACATCGGCGCCACGCTATTACCGGAAACCATCGTCGGCAGCGTCGGCGATCCCACCCGAGTCGACGTCTTGCTCGCCTGCGACGAAGCCGACGTCACCCGCGTCGCCGTCGGGCAAACGGCCATGGTCGTGAGCGACCAGGCGCGCGGCACGGCGGTCACTGCCCGCGTGACCGAAATCACGCCGCTCGACATGGAAACTGCCCCGCCAGAACTCACCGCTCGTGGCATGCTGCCCACGCGCCGCGACGGCCCCATCAACGAAGCCGCCCCGTTGGAAACGCTCTACCAGGTCCGCTTGGAACTCGACGCCCCGCCCCCCGGCACCCTGGTCGGCGGCGCAGCCCGCGCGGCGATTCAAGTGGTGCCGGAATCGGTTTACACGCGAATGCGAAGGCTTCTGGCGCAAACCTTCGGCGACGCAGGACGCAACTGAACTAGCAAATGATTCTTGGAGCCAGAAGCGTCAGCGCCTGGAGCGCAACGGAGTCGACGATTTTCTTGGGCTCGCTCCAGGCGCTTACGCTTCTGGCTCCAAGTTGTGTATGTGCGAAGTACACGAAAAAACCCCGCGGCGAAGTGAATCGCCGCAGGGTTTGAGTTTCTCTACGTGTATGGCGTCAAACGCTTAACTCGCGTCCGACGTTCCACTCGCACCGGCGCCAACCGGTTCGCCTTCTTGGGCGTTGAGTCCCTCGAAGACCAGTTGCTTCTTGCCGGCCACTTCCTTGATTTCGACGCGGATCATGTCCTTGCCTTTGAACTCGCCCTTGAGGAGCTCCTCGGAGAGCGGGTCTTCGATGAAGTTCTCGATCGCCCGGCGTAACGGACGTGCGCCAAAGTCCAGGTCGGAGCCCTTCTTGACGATGTACTCGCGGGCCTGGTCGGTGAGCACGAGCTTGAGACCGCGCTCGGCGAGCCGGTCGCGGACCTTGCTCAATTCCAGATCGACCACTTGCTTCAAGTCCTCGTTCGAGAGGTGACGGAAGACGATCAAATCGTCGACGCGGCCGAGGAACTCGGGCCGGAAGACTTTTTCGATCTCGTCCTTCACGCGGCTCTTCATGCTGTCGTAATTGCCGTCCTTGTCGGGCGACCCGAAGCCGAATTGGGCTTCGTTCTTGATCGCGCCGGCGCCGGCGTTCGTCGTCATGATGATGATCGTGTTGCGGAAGTCGACATTCCGACCGAAGCTGTCGGTCAGGCGGCCTTCTTCCATGATCTGCAACAACATATTGAAGACGTCCGGGTGCGCCTTCTCGATTTCGTCCAACAGGACCACGGCATACGGACGGCGACGGATCTTCTCCGTCAACTGACCACCCTCTTCGAAGCCCACGTAGCCCGGCGGAGCGCCGATCAGTCGGCTGACGTTGTGCTTCTCCATGTACTCGGACATGTCGATCTGGATCAACGCGTCGGAATCGCCGAACATGAACTCGGCCAGCGCCTTGGCCAGCAACGTCTTCCCGACGCCCGTGGGGCCGGCGAAGATGAAGCAACCGGTCGGGCGCTTGGGATCCTTCAAACCGCTCCGGCTGCGCCGCACGGCCTTCGAGATCGACTTGATCGCCTCGTCTTGGCTGATAACCCGTTTGTGCAGGTCGTGCTCCATCTCCATCAGACGCTTGGAGTCCTCGGTGCTCATCCGCGTGAGCGGAATGCCCGTCATCTTGGAGACCACCTCGGCGATGACCTCTTCGTCGACGACGCCGTCGGTCTCGCGCGATTTCTCGCGCCAGTCCTTGGTGAGGTTCTGCTTTTTCTTCTTGAGCTTATCGGCCGAGTCGCGCAGTTGCGCGGCCTTTTCGAAGTCCTGGTTGGCGACCGCCTCTTCCTTCTCCTTGTTGAGGCGCTCGACTTCCTCGTCCAGTTCCTTCAAATCGGGCGGGCGCGTCATCGCCTTGAGCCGTACGCGGGCGCCGGCTTCGTCGATAACGTCGATGGCCTTATCCGGGAGGCAGCGTCCGGTCACATACCGGCTCGACAACTCGACGGCCGCTTCGAGGGCGTCGTCGGTGATCTGCACGCGGTGATGCGTTTCGTAACGATCGCGGAGCCCCTTCAGGATCTCGACCGTTTCCGGCTTGCTCGACGGCTCGACCATGACTTCCTGGAAGCGGCGAGCCAGCGCGCTGTCCTTTTCGATGTACTTGCGGTACTCATCCAGCGTCGTCGCGCCGATGCATTGGATTTCACCACGAGCCAACGCGGGCTTGAGCACGTTCGAGGCGTCGATAGCCCCTTCCGCGCCGCCGGCGCCGACCAGGGTGTGCAATTCGTCGATGAACAGGATCGTGTTCTTGGCGCGGCGGACTTCGTTCATCACCGCCTTGATCCGCTCTTCGAACTGACCGCGGTACTTGGTGCCGGCGACCATCATCGCCAGGTCCAAGACCACGATGCGGCGATCGGCAAGCAATTCCGGCACGTTGCCGTCGACCACGCGTTGCGCGAAGCCTTCGACGATGGCCGTCTTGCCGACGCCCGCTTCGCCCAATAGCACCGGGTTGTTCTTGGTGCGGCGGCAGAGGACCTGGATCGCCCGTTCGATTTCCTTTTCGCGGCCGATCACTGGATCGAGCTTGCCCTGCCGGGCCAACTCGGTGAGATCGCGGCCGAAGCTATCGAGCGCGGGCGTTTTCGATTTGCCGGAACGGGTCGAAGTTTCGCCGCCGCCGCTGGCGCCGGCAGCACCGCCGCCGCCTCCGCCGCTCGGTTGGCGTTCGCCCCCTTCGCTTCCCTCGATGCCGTGGCCGAGCAGGTTCAAGACCTCCTCGCGAACTTCTTCGAGTTTGAGCCCGAGGTTCATCAGCACTTGGGCGGCGACGCCCTCGTGCTCGCGCAGCAGGCCGAGCAGGATATGCTCGGTACCCACGTAGTTGTGGTTCAGATTGCGCGCCTCTTCCATGGCGTACTCGATCACCTTCTTGGCGCGCGGCGTCTGCGGCAGCTTGCCCATGGTGACCATGTCGGGTCCGCTCTGGACGAGCTTCTCGACTTCCAGACGGATCTTGCGCAGATCGACGTCCAGATTTTTGAGCACGTTCGCGGCGACGCCGCTCCCCTCCTTGATGAGTCCCAGCAGCACGTGCTCGGTGCCGATGTATTCGTGGTTGAACCGCTGCGCTTCCTGGTTGGCAAGCTGCATCACCTTGCGGGCGCGGTCAGTAAAGCGTTCGTACATCCGTCTTGTTCTCCCGGTAGCAACTCCGACGTCGACTGTTCCCAATCGCCCGCCAGAAGGTCAGGTATCGCGACTGCTGCTCCCTCGTCAGAAATTCCGCCGACAGCGTCTACTTCTTCTACGCGGCGTTTTTCTCGTGCTGAGCCGAATCGATCGGCTGGGCTTCGCGGCCAACTTCTTCGTCGGCTGTGATTCGCTCGCGTTCTCGTTCCAACTCAAACTGCCATTTTGTCGCGGCGTCTGTGCGGCTGAGCACATCGAGCAAACGCCGTGCCTCCACTCGTTTGCCGGTTCGACGGAGGATCGACACGCGTAACAATCGCGCTTCCACGTCGTGCGGCGCCGCCCTCAGCAGCCGGGCCACCTGACGTTCCGCCTCGAACCAGTTCCCTCGTAAGTATTCGGTCATGGCGAGGGGAAACAAGTCCCCCGCCGGCGTGGCGGTCTGAGGCTCCGGCTGACGCCTTCCGGCGGCAACCCACCACACGAGCGACCCGCCCCACACAAGCCCCACGCCCGACCACCACAGGGCGGCCGCGCGCGGCTCCCAAATCTCGGTCCAAACAAGAGATGTGGCAAGTACGAAATCCAGCAGAACGGCAAATCCGATCGCCGCCGCCAGCCCGGCAAAACGGCCGTGCAGCCACAATTGCGGTAATCCCGGCCAAAGGCCGAGCCACAACGGCAAACGGGGCGCAGGCGTCCTTGCCTCGGGCATCCTCGAGCACGGCCGCCACCGGCCGCCTCCCAAAAAGCGACTACAATCCACTCCGCCGGAATCTTACCCC
>JALHLM010000024.1 GCA_022844585.1 Pirellulales bacterium
ACATTTTCCCAGCAGATTATGATGAATCGGCAACGCCACCTCGCCGCAAATCTTCATCGGCAGTCGGGTGAAGGTATCGAGCGTATCCGTGATCCGCCCGTCGGTGGAGTTCTCAATCGGCACCAACCCGTACTTGGCGTGCCCGCGATTCACTTCCTCGAACACCGCCGCGATATTCCCTACCGGCACCAGGTCTGCCGAGCCGCCGAATTTCTCCAGCGCCGCCAGATGACTGTAGCTGTACTTCGGCCCCAGATACGCCACGCGTTGCCGCTGATGGCAGGCGTCGATCCCCGAAATCAGTTCGCGAAACACATGGGCCAAACAGCGGTCCGACAACGGCCCTTGGTTGTGGACCGAGACCAGGTCGTAGTAGTCGATCTCCGACAGATCGGTCGCGCCCGCGCCCGTGAGCTGGGTTAACTTGCCGCTCAACCGTGCTCGTTCATTGGCAAGCTTGATGAACTCGCGGTCGACTCGCTGAATTTCGGCGGCCAATTTGTCGGAAACGTCCTTAGCGCCGGCCGCGGCAGGCTTTTTCTTGGGGGCTTTTGCCATGACGAGGGACGGTCCCTGGACCATTCGGCCGGTGAAGTGAATTGGTTGACGCTGTTATAGGGCCAACGGGCCGGGCGTCAAGGAAACTGTGGCCACCTGGTTTTTGCTGGCGACGGCCTCCGCCGCCTAAAAACACAAGTTCACGCTGGCTCCCGGTTTCGAGTACGATTTCCGCCATGATAGTCCCCCAGTACTGGGCCGAAGGCCGCATTCAACACCGGAAAAGCGGTCGTCAGGTAACAATCCGCCGCTTTGGCTGGTCCGACGAAAGCCTGGAGGCGGCGCAAGCCCATGCGGATGCGCGTACCGCCGAAGCCCTGGAACGCTTCCTAGCTGGCAAGCGCCTCGAACGCCGCGAACCGAAAATCCCCTACAACGGCGCGGATGGCGTGCCGATTCGGGAAGAGATCGTGTACCGTCGCCTGGATTGCGTGATCACCCGCAATTCCTACGGCGCTAAGTGCTTGAACACTCCCAATGTGTTCTTCGCCGATATCGACTTCGCAGCGTCCTCCTCCTATGAAGTTTGGGCGATCGGGATTTCGGCGCTGTCGTTCGTCGCGGCCTTACCAGCGCTGTACTTCGCGCCGAGATTTCGCGTCATCGTCCTCATTGTGCCAGCGATGACGATGCTATTGGCGATCGTGCTGAGGATCGCGTTCAAGTTGATGGAACGACTTCGCGGGGGAGTCGAGCAAATCGCTCGCGAGAGTGTTCGCAGGTTTATCGACCGCCATCCCGATTGGTACGTGCGGCTGTATCGAACGCCCGCTGGTATGCGCGTAATCGCCCTCCACCAAATCTTCGACCCAACGGACCCGCTGGTCACGGAGGCATTCAAAGAATTAGGCACGGACCCTATCTACGCCATGTTATGTACGCAGCAGCACTGCTTCAGAGCACGCGTCAGTCCGAAGCCTTGGCGCATCGGCATCGGCGAACACCTTCGACCGCGTCCCGGCGTGTGGCCTGTCCGGCCTGAGCAAATGGCAAAACGAACCGCGTGGATCCAAGACTACGACGCGCAGTCCACGGCGTACGCCGCCTGCACGTACATCGAATCGCTCGGGAGTGGAAAAGTCAGTCCGCAAGCGAAGTCGGTTCAAGAATGGCACGACCAGCTTTGCCAGGCAAATAGCCCACTGCCGATTGCGTAGTCAATTCTTCGTCTTGCGAGCGACGACGATGACGATGGTCGCGACTCCGACAAACGCAAACGCTCCCAAGCCAACCATCCACCAAATGGATGGATCGACTCGCACGTACGTGTCATGGATGAAAACGTCCGCGAGCGTCATCACAATCTTGGAAAGAAGCACAGGGAATTGCGGTCTTAGCTGCGATCATGATGAATTGCGCTGGGCTAGATCGCTTGGTCTCTATTCTACGTCAAAACGCCCTCGAAACGTGCTGTCTCAATCCCCCGCCAGCACCCATTCCTCATTCGCCACCGCGTGCTTCATGCTTTTGCCTTCCTCGACAAAATAGCTGTAGACGAAGTGCAGCAGGCCGTCCTGGCTTTGGATGATCGCCGGGTAGTGGTACTCACCCTGTTCATGCTTTTCCAGGTGCCGGGTGTGGGGCCAGGTGCGGCCTTCGTCCGTGGAAATAGAGACCGCCAGGCTGTTGCGGCCGTTCGTGGTGTCGTTGTAGATCATGGCCCAATGCCCATTGGACAGGCGCACCGCGTCGATGCCGGCGCCGGGGTTCGGCAGGTCGATCGTACCGACGGCGCCCCACGACATCCCATCGTCCTTCGATTCCGCCGCACGGATTTTTTCCAGCGGGCCGTTCTCGCGCATGTAGGCCACGAGCGTGCCGTCGTCGCGGCGCAAGACCGCCGGCTGAATGTTGCCGAAGCCGGCCAGCGGTTCGCTGCCGAACCAGGTCTCGCCGCCGTCGTCGCTAATGGCCATCAACGAGACCGAATAAAGATCGGTGTAGAGCGGCAACAAGATCCGCCCACTGGGCAACACCGTCGGCTTGCAGCGCGTCTGCCAGCCGAGCCGGGCGGAGAGTTTGTCCATGATGTGCTCTTCCAAATACGCGGCGGCCTCTTTTTCCTCGACTCCCAGTTTGCCGAGTGACAACCGCTCCTTCATGCCGGCCAGCATCCGTTCGGTAAAACGTTCCGGCTTCAAGAAAATCGATCCACGCCACGACCACTTGGGACAACCATCGGCCGTGTACTCGTCCGAAACGAGATACTGCGTAAGGCAGGATTCCCAGGTGTTGGCAATCACCACCGGCCAGAACAGCCACAGCCGCCCCTTGCCGTCGACCCACAGGGCAGTGTTGCCATCCGGGAAGCCGGGCGTATCGACCATCAGGAACGCGTCGCTCCAGGTGGTTTCCCCCTTGCGCTGACGCGCGCCGAAGACCGCCACATCGTCGGCCTTCCGCTCACCGGACCCGCGATACCAGGAGACAATCAGATCGCCGTTGGGCGCTTCGGCGATGCCCGGCGCATGATTGTGCTGCGGATGCAGTGGGAAGACCAACTCGGCACGGAAGCTAGGTTCCGCAGCGCCGAGAACCCCCGCGCCGCCGCATGTAAGCAGTGCCAAGGCGAGAATCTTAAGTGTGCGCGTCATGGGCCCGCTCCCGGAGAAAAGCCAAGATGAAACAAAAGCCTGTGGGAGGCGTCTCCGACGCCGATGGAGAAGACGTCGCCAATACAACGCCCGTCGATCACCAACGTCCAACGCATCGGCGTCCGAGACGCCTCCCACAGGTTGGTTTGCTGTTCAACGGGAGTGTAGTTGGCGGTCGGCGCCGGTGCTAGGAGGCGGCGGGCCTCCTGGACAGGGAATTGCCCAGGTACGGCGCATTGAACCGTCCGGCCGCGGCGATGTGGTCGCGATGCCCCCGGGAGTCACGTACAATGTGTCCGCGAGTCAACCAATTCGCAATCCACGGGATTGAGCGGACCGATCTTGGGCCGACGCATGCGGAGTTTGCGCCATGCTTTTATTGCGACGTAGCGTGTTGCTCGCCTTTCCCTCGGTGCTGTCTCTGGCGACGATTGGCTGCGACTCCAGCCAGTCGCCGGCCACAGTTGCTCCCGCGGCGACGCCGGCGCAGAACCCGCCGCCCCCGCCCCCTCCGGCCGCTGTGACGGTTGGCGATGCGGAAAACGCTCGCGCCGCATCTCGGAAAGTGCTCCAGATTCGTTTGACGACGGGCGTATCTCTGGCACAGACCACAGTGGATGGCACGCTGATGAGTTTCAGCGTCGACTATGCGTTCCTTTCCGCACCGCCGAACCCAGCAGCCCGTCACGCCTTGATGATCCGCCGCAGCGACGGCCAGTCCATCATTCAGGAGCAGCAACTCCAGTCGAAGGGCAATTTGTCGGTGCTAGTCCCCGGCTGGAGGCCGGAGGACGGGCCATTTGCAGCCTCAATTGTTCAGATGGATTCGAGCAATCAGCCGATCGCTGAGAGCGAGACGCTGGAACTGGCCGGCCCGTAACTCGCTGCGGCCGACGTTTCTTCTAGGCGAAGCCAACTTCACAAGCGGTGCCGTGGCGCCGAGGGAACAGTCGCCACCTGCGCCGGCAAGACGTACAATGGAAAGCTACCCCGATCAGCCCACCGTCACGGTTTGAGATTATTTCCGATGGAATTGCCACATCAGCCCGCCGCTTCGCATGCCGCGCCGATTGTTCCCGCCCAGATGGTGGTCGAGCGCCCCATTCACTACGGTCCGCCGCCGCGTCCAGGTTTTTTCCGCTGGCTGTTCAGCCGAGGAGTGTCCGTGGCGCTGCTGATTTCGCTGGTTGCGAATTTCAGCATGTACACGATGTTCCACAGCTATTTTCAGACCAACACGGCGCTCGAGGAAAAGTTCGTCGAAGGGGATTGGCGCTCGCCGGATAAGATCGCCGTGATCACCGTCGACGGCGCGATCTTGGATGGCGAAGGCTTCGTCAAGTCGCAGATCGACCAGGTACGCCAAGACGAGCATGTGAAGGCGGTCGTGCTGCGCGTCGATTCGCCCGGCGGCAGTGTCACGGCCAGCGACCAGCTCTATCACGAACTCAAGAAACTGCGCGAGGATCGCAAGCTGCCGATGGTGGTCAGCATGGGGGGCATCGCGGCCAGCGGCGGGTACTACGTCGCCATGGCCGTGGGAGACGAGAAGGACTCCATCTTCGTGGAGCCGACCACGTGGACAGGGTCGATCGGCGTGATCATTCCGCACTACAACGTCGCGAACCTGATGAAGGAATGGAACGTCGAGAACGATTCCGTGAAAAGCCATCCGCTCAAGGATCTCGGCAGCTTCACCAAACAGATGACCGAAGAAGAGCGAGGAATTCTGCAAGCGCTCGTGGATGACAGCTTCGTGCGCTTCAAAGACATCATCAAGTCGGGCCGGCCCAAGTTTCGCGACAATCCGGCAGAGCTGGATAAGCTCGCCACAGGGCAAGTGTTCACGGCGAAGCAAGCGCTCGAAAACGGCCTGGCCGACCGCGAAGGCTTCCTCGCCGCGGCCGTCGAACGCGCCGCGGAGCTGGCCAACATCCGCGCCCCGGAAGTACGCCTAGTGAAATATCAGCGCATGATGAAACTCACCGACGTGTTCCTCGGCCCCACGGCGACAACCAGCCGATACGAAGACCTGGCGAAGCTCCTCGACCTCTCCACGCCACGCGCCTACTACATGTCATCCTGGCTGCCGCCGTTGGCGACGAGCGAATCCCGCTGAACAACGGATTTCACGGAGCGGCGTTGATCGCTCTGCGATAGAAATAGTTCGATCGTCGGTGTTCCGTCGCCGCTGGAATGCAGGCAAGCACATCTTGCGCAGAATCATCGTGCTTTCGCATCGAAACACTTCCCCCGACGTTGCCCATCATCTCCCCCGACAAACTCCGCCCAAAGTTGTTGCGGATGGCGTTCAAGTCCGAAACGTCGACGTCGCCGTCGAAGTCGGTGTCGCCGGACAAATGTTTGCCGTCCGCGCCGAAGTGGTTTCGCACCGCGTTGAGGTCGGCCACGTCGACACGGCCGTTGTGGTCGGTGTCGCCGGGCAGCAGCGGCGCCAGGGCAATTGCAAACGCGTAGTAGGGAAGGCTCATCATGTCCGCATTGGCGACGCGGAAATACAGGAGTTGACCGTGGACCACGTCGATCGCCAGCTCGGCCAGGCCGGGCGCACTGGTCGATTCGCCGATCAACGTGTGCAACATATCAAAGGCTTCGATTTCGGCGTTCCCTTCGTCTTCGAAGCGAGCCTGCAACTGAAGGCGACCGCCCGCCGGCGACGTCCAGCGGAAAAAATCCTGATCCGTTTTCGAGTGCAGGCTAAGGTCCGCGATGGTCTGCACCAGCGGATCTAAATGAGTCGCCGCGGCGAAACTATCGTTCACTTCCCACGCATCCGGCAGCGTGAAGGCGCCGCCGCCGTCGATCGTGAGCGCGTAGTCCGCATTGACGGCGCCGTCGAATCCGATCACTTGCACGAAAATCATCTCGCCCGCGGCGAGCGTGACCGTGACCGCTTCGAAGTTATCGACGCCCTGCGAAGAATCGATGGGCTGCCCCACCGCGTTGTAAACGAACAAGTCGATATCCCCGGCCGCATCACGGAAGTTGACGACAATCTCGACGGCTCGATCCGAAGTCGCCGTCCAGGCGAACCAATCCTCGTTGTCCGGCGCGTGGATCGAAAGATGCTCCACTTGCACCGGGCCGGCCCCCAGGTGTGCGGCCGTCGCTTCGGAATCGTTCGGCTCATACGCGTCGGACTCCAGAGGTTGCGGCGGCTGAAGGTCGATCAGAATGCGCGCCGCATTGTTGCTGTCATCGCTCTCTTCCAGGCGATTCTCAGGGTCAACGACCACTTCCAACCAATATTCGCCCTCGGCGACGCCGGTCACGTCGATCCATTGATCAGGGAGCTCGCGATCGTAGATGTCGGCCCAACCGACAGACAGCCCCTGCGTGGTATCGCATTCGGAGAATTGGGGTTCGTGCGGCGCGTGAGATAGCGTGAGGTCGTATTCCTGCAAGTCCAGCACGCAGAAGCTAGTCTTGCCGCCAGTCGCCACGACGTCGCCGACGCCGTCGTCGAGCGTCACGGCGCGCAGGTTGTATTCGGCGAAACCGGCGAAGTGAACGTGGTCGTGCTCCGGGTGAAACTCGAATTCCCCGGCGAGACGGTCTTCGTGAGCGCCGTCGCTGAGCTCAATGCGCTGGAGGACGTCTTGCGTGCCGTTTTCGTGGACGGTGCTGCCGTTGAGCTTCAGTGGCCCGGCGCCGATGTTGGCCGTCGCGGTCGAGAGCCGCAGCAGCGTGTGCCCGTCGCTCTCGGCTTCGACGTCCCAGTCGTACATGAGCCCCAAATGCTCATCGGCCCAGGGGATCAAATCCGGCAGCAGCGGCGTGCCCGTCAACAGCGTGCGCGATTCGAGCCATTCGAAACGTCGCACGTCGCGACGCGCCATTCCACGAGTCATAGTTGCCTAGTCCAGAAGATTCATTAACGCCACGCCGACGACCGCATCGCCATGAGCGACACGCCCCATGCTAATTGGAGCGCCCAGTCGCGTAAACGATCGAAATGGTGCGCCAACGCTTAACCAACCGCACGACCCACAGCGACGCCCAGCACGATCGCCGTCAATCCGGCCGCCAACTGCGCGGCGATATTTCCCACCGCCCACCAGGGCCCGCGGCTAACCCAAAGTTCGTAGACATCGAAGGCGAACGTGCTGTAGGTCGTGTACGCGCCGCAAAAGCCGGTCAGCAACAGCAGTCGCATGATCTCATAGCCCGGCTGCTGCACTTGCTCAGGCTTGATGTAACCCATTACGGCGCCAAAGACCAGGCAGCCCAGGGCGTTGACGACCAACGTGCCCAGCGGCCAGGCGCGATGAAACAGGCTTTGAACTAAATGCCCGGTGCCCCACCGTGCCAACGCACCGAAGGCGCCGGCCATGGCGACGCAGAGTACGCGGAACCAAACGGCGCTCAGCATGTTGAGTATCTCGATGGACGTCACGGTTTCCGATGCGAAGGTATTCGACTCGGTCCCTCGGAACTCGGTCAATGCCATTCCACTGGTGCAAAAAAAAGCGGCCCGCGAAGCAAAGACTTCGCGGGCCGCGTAAATTCGTCGAGCAATCAAAAACTACCGCTTCTTGCGGGCCACGGCCAGCAACGCCAGCGCGCCGCAGGAGGCCAGGAACCACGTGGACGGCTCCGGCACGGCCAAAGCGCCCGGCCCTGCGCCGAAGTTGTTGCGGACGTTGTTGAGGTCGGCGATCGTGACTTGTCCGTCGCCGCTGCCGACGGTGTCGCCGAGACCAACGCCGCCGAAGTTGTTACGGACGTTGTTGAGGTCGACGATGTCGACCTTGCCGTCGCCGTTCGTGTCGCCTTGTTGTCCGGGAGCGACATCGTACTTCACGATGCCCTGACGCAACTCGCCATTGGCGGAATACTCAAACACCAGATCGCGCAATTCGGCGGACACCGCGGAGGCGAACAACTGGCCGATCGACAACGAAGCGCCCACGGCGACATTCGATGCGCCGGCAATGTTCAACTCACTGATCGCGCCCAAGTCGGGTGAAGCCGGCAGCCAGCCTGCACCGAGACCGGTCCAGGCGCCATCCAACAGATCGTTGTCGGAGAGAATGCTGTAGCCGTTCAACGAGATGGAAGCGCCCACCGGGTTCGTAATCGCCGCAGCACCCGAAACAGGGTCGACGGCCAGCACGAGCGTGTTATCGACCTTCAGGTTCGCGGTGTTGTCGCCATAGACGAGGCGATACTGCAGGCCCTCGCCCAACTCCGGAGCCGAGCTCGTGTCGAGACTGGCGAACGTGCCAGACATCGTGGCGGCACGGACCAGTTCGAACTCCGCGCCATAGTTTGGAGAGGCGCCTGAGACTTCGACCTTCAGGACCGGCGCGGCCAATGCGGCATGGCCAGCGGAGACGATCGGGCTATGATCGCCACCCGAAATCTCCGCGATCAGCGTCCCGCCCAGTTCCAGCGTGCCGACGGTGAAATTCACACCGCCGCCGGAAATCTTCGTGGTGCGACCCAAGCGGGCGATCGTTTCCACGACGACCTGACCATTGCCGCTGACGTTGAGGTGGCTATTCTGGCCACTGACGTTCAACGCGTAGGGCGAAAACGTGCCGCCGGGCAACACGTCCACCGTCCCGGAGCCGTACCGCCCGACATACGCGAAGCCGTGATTATCGAAATCACGAACGACGCCCAGCGAGCCGCCGGCACGAATTTCCAGGGCCCCGGATTGGCCGGCGGCGTCGCCAATAATCAAACCAGCCGGGGGATCGACAGGACCGCCCACAAACGCGCGGCCGCCATTGGAAATGATGCCGTATTCATTTCCCGCGATCGGCTGGCTGGGGACAAACTGCGGATTCCAATTCTCTTTAACATTCCAGTCCGCGGCATTCGGACCAGCCACATTCCACTGATAAGGGATGAAGGGATCTTCGATGGGGTCCTGGGCGCCCGCGTTCGGAGTCCCAGCCAGCAATCCCGCCACCAACGCCAGGCCAGCGACCATGCCGCGTGTCATGCGGCGGCGACGCACGACGAGCGTGGCGCCGCAGGCCAAAGCAGCCAGCACCAACGTGCTCGGTTCAGGAACCGCACGCAGCGGTTGGCCATTCGCCAATTGGTAGGACGCGCGGAAATCGACGAAGTCAGCCATATTGACCGCGCCGTCGAAGTTGATATCGCCGTCGGCGAATCCGCCCGCCTGGTTAAAGTTGCCACGGAGAAGGTCGTAGTCGGCGGTGTTGACCTGGTCGTCGCCGTTGAAGTCGCCGGACGTGCCGTCGATCACGGTGTCGACGGCGACCAGGAAGCCGATGTGGAAGCCGTTGCCCGATGCGGGAGGAATGCTCAACACTTGCTGCAGCAAGGCGTAGGAAGCGTTCGCGTCAAGCTGGCGTGTGCCGGCATGCACATCCGAGCCGCCTTCATACGGATCGGTGATGTCGTCGAGCTGGCCGCCGCCGTAGGCGATGTAGACCGCCTCGGGAATGGATGGATCAAAAGGATGTTCGCCGACGAGCACGCCCAAGTCCGGCAACACGAATGACATATTCGTGATGGGCACGCCGTTGTTCGTCCAATAGAAGTAGAAACTCTGACGCTGGAACAGCGGCGTGGCGCCCGGCGCCGCATGCAGCCAATCCAGCCCGTCGATCGTGAAACTGCTGTTAGCAGCGGGGCTGTTCGCGATCCATTGTCCGTCCAGGGGCTCGAACGAGAACTCGATGACCTCGCCTGGATTGTGCCATTCAGTAAATTCGAAAATGGTTTGACCGTCGATCCCGGCCGCTTGTTCCAGGTTCAGATCAAATCGTCCCGGGAATTTCACGGCACGTTCGTTGATCCGCAACTCGCCGACGTTTTCGGCGATGCCGTCGAAGGTGAGGGTCAGCGGCGGGGTGCCGTAGTCCGTAATCACCCCGGTCTCCGGCTCCTTCACCACTCCGAAGCTGTTTGGGAAGTTTTCGCCTGAGAAGGTGTACGTGTCGCCGTACGGGGTGGGATGCCCCCAGGCCGTCACCGCTGACAGGCAGCACAGGACTGCCGCGCCCGCACTCACTCGAAGTTGTCTCAAAGTCATGGATCCGCTCTCCGGTGCGCCGCCTGCATGGCGCCCAATGCCCTAACCACCCCCAGACTGGGTACTCCGCGTGCCCAGTTTCACAGCGGGTGGCGCCTCACTTGTCCAATTTCCAGCCTATCAAAGGCAAGATTTATGGACAACGAAAATTATGCTAATAATCCGCTTTTTGTCGACACCCAGGTCCCACTCGGCAGGTAGCAATTAGGCGGCCGCCGGCACTTCGCGATCCGACTTTATCCGGATTGCCCCATCCACTATGCTGACGCCGGTATTTACACAGGGTGCAGAAGGATGCTGCCGCCGTGTTGATCGACGCCGCGCACAAACGCTGGGGATGGACGACCGGTGCGCTAGGTCTCGTCGCCGCCTTGGCTTACGCGGTTTACGCTCGATCCGCCCCCGGCGGCCCAGTGGGGGGCAGTTGGCAGGGGCTGCTCTTCGGCCTCGCCGGTTCCGCGCTGATGGTTTACGCCGGGCTGCTGGGCGTGCGCAAAAAATTTCCACGCTGGCGAATCGGCAGCGCGCAGACCTGGTTGCGAGGGCACATCTGGCTCGGCCTGCTGAGCGTCCCGCTGATCCTGTTTCACGCCGGCTTTCGCCTGGGGGGAACGCTGGAACAGCTGCTCTGGGCAGTGCTCGCGGCGATCATCTTCAGCGGACTGTTGGCGCTCGCGCTCCAGCAGTGGCTACCGCGGATGATGACGGTCCGCGTGCCGCGCGAAACCTTCTACGAGCAGGTGCCCCACGTCTGCGCGCTCCTGCAATTCGAGGCCGACGCGCAGCTGGCCGAAATCTGCGGCCCCTGGCCGTTCGAACGGCCGTCGCTGGTCGAGGAACCGCGTCGCAAGTCCTACAAATACGTGGTGTACACGAGCGAGATCCCGCCGGAGCCGCCGCCCGAACCCGTCGCCGCTCCGGTCGCATCACCGCCAGAGACTGCCGGGGGTACTGCAACCGCCGTCAAGGCAGCGCCCAAACCAACGCCGAAGCCGCGCGGCCCGCGCGTGCCGACGGCCGCCCAAGGAAGTGCGCCGCTACGGCAAGTTTATGAGAGTAAGATCCGGCCATTTCTAGACGCTTCCTGGCAGTCCGGGAGCGACCTGGCCGACGCGCAGACGACCGAAGGGCTGTTCGCGCAATTGCGAGCAGAATTGCCCCAAGAATTCCATCGCGAACTGCAAATGCTGTGGGACGCCTGCGACGAACGCCGAGAATTGGCGGAGCAGGTCAAATTGCATCGCTTGCTTCACAGCTGGATGTTTCTCCACGTACCACTCACCTGGGCGCTACTGGTCTTAGGCGCAGCGCATGTCATGTCCGCGTTGTATTGGTAAACAATCAACCGCCGCCATTCATCATTCATCACTAAGCCCAGATGCCCTTTCCCCGCACCAGCAAATCGCTCTCCGAACGTGTCGCGGCCGAACTGCCGCCGCGCGGGCGCGGACTGCGCGGCGTGCGAAAACTCACCTGTTGGGCGTTGGCGGCGCTCGCGGCGTGCTGGCTGTTGTGGCAACAGGGCGTGGGAAATGATCGTGTGTTCCACGCAGGATCGATTTCCCAGGCGCATCAATTCATCGCCAACGATTGCGCGCGTTGCCATCAAGATTCCTGGCAACCGCTGAAGCGATTGGTTTCGTTCAACAACTCGGCGACGTCCACGCCCGACGCCGCCTGCATTCAATGCCACGCCGGGCCGCAACATAACGATCACCCTTCTGCGCAAATGGCACACTGCGCGCATTGCCACCGCGAGCATCACGGACAGCCAGCACTGTCGGCCGTCGACAATCGCTTTTGCACCGTTTGCCACACGGATCTCGAACAGGACGCGACGGCGCCGTTGCACTTCGCCGCACAGATCGCGGATTTCGCACAGCATCCGGAATTCGCTTTGCTCCGCACGGACGTGCCGCCGGCGACGGATTCAACCACGGCGCATGGCGTGCATCGGGTCGCGCAATGGAGCACGGACGGCGCATCGCCCGGTTGGCGCGATAAATCGGCGATCCGCTTCCATCATCACAAGCACATGCAGCCCAGCGATCCGCGCGGGCTCCCGTCTCCGTCTGGCGGTTTCGAGCGATTGGATTGCCAGAGTTGCCATCAGCCCGACAGCACCGGACAGTACATGCGGCCGATCGCCTACGAGCAGCACTGCGCGCGCTGCCATCCGTTGAGTTACGACGCACAATTAGAGCTCGGCGCGCCATTGCCGCACCGCGACGTGCAATTGGTGCGCGACGCCATGCGCAGCCGACTGGCCGAGGCGTTTCGTAACATGCAGCCGGCAGACACGGCGTCTACCCAGGCAACGCCGCGCGGCATTCCAGGAGCGACAGGCACTGCGCCGATCTTGCCCGGCGAATTGGACTGGGTGAATCAACGCCTCGTCACCGCCGAGCATGTCGTGTTCGGCAAGGAGGCCAAAGGCGGCTGCCGGTTTTGCCATACCTTGGAGGAGCGCGATTCCGGATTGAGCGTCACGCCAACGTCAATTCCCGACCGCTGGCAAACGCACGCTCGCTTCAACCACGCGAGTCATCGCCTCTTGGACTGCGCGGCGTGCCATGATCGCGCCACTGGAAGTATGACGACGGCGGATATTTTATTGCCTGGGATCGCGATTTGCCGCGAGTGCCACGGCGCTTCGGCGTCGAAATCCGGCCAGGCCAGCGATCGTTGCGTGGAATGCCACGACTATCACGATCACGGCCAGAATACTCTGGCCGGCAAGTTGGGATTGAACCTCGAACCCGTCGATGCTCGGCCGGGCGGTGGCGCGCCACCTGACGAGGCGATGCAACCATGAATATCGCACGTCGAATGCTGAAAGCGATGCTGGCGGCCGTGGTTGCTGCGGAGGGGATTGCCTGGTTCGCAACGGCGCCGCGCGCGGATGGGCCGGAAGAGTTGACATTGCCGGCGGCGAATGCCCTTCAGGCACAACCAGCCAAATGGGGTGGCGTCGGCGGGTGCGCCGCGGCGGCCTGCCATGGTGGCGAAGTGGAGCAACCACGTGGCGAGTATACGACTTGGATTTCACGTGATCCGCATTCCCGAGCCTATTCAGTGCTGTTTAACGAAACGTCGCTCCAAATGGCCCGGCAATTGGCGGGCGGCGATGCCGCGCGAAGTTTGCCGCCGCATGAGGATCGCCGCTGTTTGGCGTGTCACGCACCAACGGGGCCGGAGTCGGAGCGATCGCCACAACTGGTCGGCGATGGCGTCGGCTGCGAAGCTTGCCACGGCGGGGCGAGTGAATGGGCCTCCACACATGCCACGATCGACTGGAAAAGTCTGTCGCCAGTCGAGAAAAAAGCAAAACGTCGATCGCTGGGCATGAACGACACGCGCGACCTGCTGGTCCGCACCCAACAATGCGTCCGCTGCCACGTCGGCGAAGGCGAAGCCGACGTCACGCACGACCTGATCGCGGCCGGACATCCGCGCTTAAGTTTCGAGATGGGCACGTTCCACGATCAACTGCCCAAGCACTGGTCAAACGAGTCGGAGCGCCGCGCCGACCGGGCCTTCGAAGCGAAGCTTTGGGCACTTGGTCAGATCACCGCCGCGACGGCGCAATACGAGCTGGTCGCCTCACGCGCCAGACTTGGCGATGGAATTGAGTTCGCAAACTACGATTGCTATGCCTGTCATCACGAGTTGCGCTCGTCGAGTCCACGTCCCGTCGCGCGTCCGGGCGACACGCCGGGCCAGTTGCGGCCATTGAGTTGGTACGTCCCCGACGGCAAGACGTGGGGATTATTTACCAGCGAGGACGTTACGCGTGCGCTGGATACTGACGACGGCCGAGCCGCCCACGCGTTGGCGAATCGTCTACCGAATTGGGCGACGGAAATGTCGAGTGCGAAGTGGGATCGCTCGATGATTGAGCAAATCCTCGCGGAGCGCGCCGCGGCGCCGCCGGAAAACTCAAGTTGGGACCAGGCCACGCAATGGTATCTCGCCATGGTCGCGCTCGAACGCGCGCGGTTGGACCATTTTGACGCGCCGCCAACCGGCGCCGCCGCGGACGGCGATCAACAGGTGCTGGCGCAGTTGCAGGCGATCAAGGACTTGCTCAATTTCCCCGGCGGGGATGCAGGTCACGTGCTGAATAGCCCGCGCGACTTTGATCCGCAGGCCTTCGGGGACGCTGCGCAACGCTTGAACGCGGCAATTCAAGCGCGCAAGGCGTCGGGAGACGGCCCATGATGCGCCTGCGCAGCGGATTGATTGGCGCGTTGACGTTGGCTGCGTTGGCCTCGATTTATTGGCCGACAGTGGACGCGGCTGATCCTGTTCAACAAAGCCCAGTTGTCGCCGCAGACGTTGACAGAGAGCCGCTCTATTCCGGCGTGTTTGCTTGCTTAGGCTGCCATAGCGCCGGCGATCAGACGCCCTATGTCGAGAGTTTGTCACTGGTGCGGATGGACGAAGTGCGGGTCTGGCATGAGCAAGATAAGCACAGCCTGGCGTATTGCGTGCTGTCCGGAGAACTCGGACGACAGATGTCCGAGCGACTGGGTTACAACGTCACGGCGGCCAAGGAATGCCTGGCGTGCCACGCGCCGCGGCATGAACAACGCAGCGCTGACTCCAACGCGCCGCCCAACTACAAGCTTTCCGAAGGCGTATCCTGCGAAGATTGCCACGGCGGCTCGCGCGGTTGGCACCGGCTGCATGTCCTAAAGGATCAGTGGCGCGAATTCTCGTCGGAACAGAAACAATTGCACGGCATGAACGACCTCCGCGATCCGCTAACGCGGGCGAACGTCTGCCTCGATTGCCACGTCGGCAATGTGGAACAAGGACAGATCGTCACGCACGCCATGTACGCCGCCGGGCACCCGCCGTTGGTCAGCATCGATATCGTCGCCTACGCCAACGACATGCCGCGCCATTGGCGAACGCCGGCGGAACAAGCCGAACGCGGCGCGGCGCAAGTCGAGCCGGCCCCTTTCGCGGATGCACGCATGGCAATGGCGGGCCATCTAGTGTCGGGCGAACGCTCACTACAATTAGCCGCCCGTCCGTACGAAGGTCTGCCCGACTTCGCGAACTTCGACTGCGACGCCTGCCACCATGAATTGTCGTCGCCGAGTTGGCGTCAAACGCGACTCGCGCGCGGCGTGCCGGGGCGGCCGATGATGCGAGAATGGCCATTGCAGATGGCGTCATTGACATCGCAACTTGTCGCCACGGATGAAACGAACGAGACAGTGCGTCGATCGCTGGACGAAATCCGAACCGCCATTCAGTCCCGTCCGTTCGGCGGCGATGGCAAAGCGAGTGCGGCGGCTTCACTCGCGTTGGCCGACATCTGGTCGCAGCAAGCGGCGAGCCTCACCGCCGTTCGCCAACAGCAGGCGGACCGCGATCGCTGGGCAGACGTGATTCTGGAACGGGCACTCGATTCCCAGCACCCGCCGGACTACGATACAGCGCGGACCTTGGCCTGGTTGCTCAAGTACACGTTCACTGCATCGAACGACCCAGAAACCTCGGAAGCGAAAGCCGCCTGGAGCGAACTCGACAACCAACTCAGCCTATCCATCCCGCACGGCAGCGCATCGTCTGTAGCCGAGGTCTGTGACCTCGGCGGAGAGGACGCCGACAACGGACCAGCACTGCAAGGCACCTCACGTCGCACGCAACCGGCCGCACCGAGGCCCGCAACGGTATCTCAAACACTCCCCCAAACGCTGCGCGCCAGGGCGAATTACGACCCCCTAAAGTTTCAGCAAGCCATTCAAAAACTCGCCGAAAGCGCCCGATCTCAATAGCCTTCGGCCGCCGGCATCTTCATTGTCACTTCTTCAACCCCATCGTGCGCCCATGGCTCGAATCACGTTTCATGGCGCGGCCGAGACCGTGACCGGTTCCAAGTACCTGTTGGAAACCGGTGATACGAGTGTGCTGATTGATTGCGGGCTGTTCCAAGGATTGAAGGAATTGCGCCTGCGCAACTGGGCGACGTTGCCGTTCAAGGCCTCGACGGTCGACGCCTGCGTGTTGACGCACGTGCATATCGATCACGTCGGCTACTTGCCGAAATTCGTCCAGCAAGGTTTTCACGGTCCCGTCTACGGCACGCCGGCCACCGTCGAGCTGTGCGACTTGATGCTCTACGACTCCGCCAAGAACCAGGAGTCGGACGCCGAGCATGCGAATCGTCACGGCTACTCCAAGCATCATCCGCCGCAGCCGCTGTACGACGAACATGATGTGACCCGCGCGCTCAAGTTGTTGCGTCGACAACCTCTCGGCGCCTGGTTTCAGGCCGCCGGGCCGATCTGGTGCCGCTATCACGACGCGGGGCATCTACTCGGCAGCGCCATGATCGAAGTCGAGATTCGCGATCAATCGCCGCCGCTGCGGATTCTGTTTTCCGGCGACGTGGGGCGCTACAACGCGCCGCTCTACCACGACCCGTCGCCGCCGACGGAGTGCGACTACCTGATCTGCGAGAGCACCTACGGCAATCGCGACCATCCGCAGGAGGCGATTCTCGATCAGCTCTGCGACGTCGTGCTGGCCGGCAGCGCGCGCGGCGGCGTGTTGCTCACGGCGTCCTTTGCCGTCGGGCGCGCGCAGCAATTCGTTTACCTCATGGAACTGCTCATCGCGCAAGGACGCATCCCGGAAATGCCGATTTACATCGACAGCCCCATGGCCGTCGATGCCACGCACATCTTTCAGACCTATCGCGCCGATCACGATCTCGCCGAAGGCAAGTTGCGCGGCAAGGGGAGCACGCTCTTCGGCCCGAACGTGCAACTCGCCCGCAGCGCCGAGGAATCGAAGCGGATCAACATCGAAAAAGGCCCGGCGATGATCATCGCTTCGTCTGGCATGATGACCGGCGGGCGGATTTTGCATCACCTCAAGCAGCGGTTACCGGACCCGAAGAACACGATCGTCCTCGGCGGCTTCCAAGCGATCGGCACCCGCGGGCGGCAACTACAAGACGGCGCGCGTTCGATCCGCATTCACGGCCAGGACATCCCCGTGCGCGCGAAAATCGCCTCGGCCTCGAGCCTCAGCGGCCACGCGGGACGCAGCGAGTTGTTACGCTGGCTCGCCGATCTCCCAGCGCCGCGACAAGTCTTCTTAACGCACGGCGAAAAAGCCAGCGCGGAAGCCCTGGCCTCGGACCTACGCAGCCAGCGCCAATGGAACGTCGCAGTCCCACGCATGGGACAAACGTTCGAACTGTAGCGAATTAAACCGGCAGAAAGAACGACACTAGCCCGACGCGCAAGCGAGGGGGAGTAAACGCGGTTCGGCATTCCACGTTTACGCCCCCGCGCTTGCGCGTCGGGCTAGTGCAATGGAGACGTAGTTCGCACGTCAAGCAACATGACACAAGCCCAGGGAAGGCCATTCAAGACGTGCCCCATGGCATTCGTCTCTTAGGGCCTTCCCTGGGCTATTTACTTGTCTCTTATCGCTACCTTGTCGAATGAGCAATATGCGCGCGGAGCGCAAAGCCAACGAGTGCCAATGCACCGAGCGAGCCAAGCGCCATCGCGGGCGGTTCTGGTACGGCCTCGACGTGGCGGAAGGCCACCTGCGATGCGCCGCCGCCATTCCCAAGTCCCACTCCAACTTCCCCTGACGTTGTCGTATCGTCGAACACCACGAGCTGAGGTTGAGCGGGCTTAGGGTCCCCCAGATGCCAGGCGGTCAGGCTGATGCGAGTTCCGACGGTATCGAACTGGAGCAGGACATCCCGCGTGGAGGGCGACAGCGACGTGTTAATCGAGGCGTGAATCTGGATTGGTGTGCCTTCGTTGGCCTCAATAATCGCTAATGCACCGTCTTGCTGAATTCCGCCCACGTAGGCTGCGCCGATAGGACTGCGAGCGCCAATATACGCGAACGTCGAGTTGATGGATTGGAGGAATCGAAGTTGAACGCGGACGTAACCGTCGTCGAATGCCGTCGATTCCTCGACATACGAAGATACATCCGTGCCCGTGAGAATGTAGTCGCCGGCGACCACTCCGCTGGCGCCATTCGTGTTGTCTCCGCGCAGCCACGTTGCGGGCACGCCATCCGTCTCGTCGCCATCCTCGAAGTCATCGAAGAAGTACGTCGCGCCCTGTGCGCTCGACGCGAGGCCGAGAGTTTGCGACGCTGGCGCCGCGCCCAACACGAGCGCCGCCATCACCGCGACGACGCTGACCGTAGTGCTCAACTTGCTGAGAAACATGGTGTGCATGACCCCTTGAGCCAGAGTTCTGATTTTCTCCGCGGCCGGCAATCCGCCCGCGCTCTTGCCTGCCAAGAACAACTCGGCGTGACGGGCGGATCGCCGCAGCAATTCCGCCGGCACTTGGGGTGCGGCCTCGGCCAATCGCTCGCAGGCGAATGCCAAGCCGCCAACGCCCACTCTCACTTCAAGTCGCACTAATCGCTCGCGCAAACGCTGCCGCCCGCGCGCCAGCCGGCTGTCGATGGTCCCTGGCGGCACGCCTAGCCGTCGGGCGGCTTCCATGCGCGTACAGCCTTCCAGGTCGCGCAGAATCACAACCTCTTTCAGTCGCACCGGAAGTCGCTCCAGTTCCTCGTCGAGCAATTCCGTGAGTCCGCTCAAGCCGTTGACCTGAGCCGACCTGGAGGGACGTCGTTCATGAAGTTCTCGCATTCGCCGCTCGCGTCGTTGATTCATCTTCAGCACATTGAGACCGACCCGCACGGCCACGTTGTGCAGCCAGCCGGCCAGCGAACGGACCCTGCGCAGCGATCTCGCCTTAGCCGCCAATGTCACAAACACCGCCTGCAACACGTCCTCCGCGTCGGGCCGCTGTTTCACGATCCGCAGCGCAGCCGCGAACACCATAGGGCTGTGCCGCCGCATCAACTCCGCGAACGCTCGTTCGTCGCGCACCGCGGCGAAACACGCCAAGAGCGCGGCATCCGACTCTCGGTCAGGCTGCTTTGTCAGCGACAAGGCCCGGCGTCTCGAATTGATTGTCCGCCAGCGCGGTAAGATAAGACCTCAATCGCCAGCTTCCAACAATATGTGTACAGCCGGCCCGCAAGCCTTCCAAGTTTATTTACAAGGTTTCCTGAAAGTCTCCGGTAACGGGCGGCGGTTCTCGATCCATGTCGCGGCGCAACCACAATCCTGCACCTGAGATAGCTTTCCGGACTTCATTTATCGAAAAAACAACATAAGCCCAGGGAAGGCCGCCCGAGACGTGCGCTGTGGCATTCGTCTCTTAGGACCTTCCCTGGGCTTTTTACTCGTTGCATCCGCCGTTGACGGAACTGCGTCGACTTACGACTGAATCTCCACGTCGTCGCCGGGGCCGCCGTCAAGGACGTCGACGCCGAGTCCGCCGACGAGCACGTCGTCGCCGTTGCCGCCGAGCAGCACGTCGTTGCCGTCGCCGCCAACCAGGACGTCGTCGTCATCGCCGCCGTCGGCGGTGAGTTGAATCCCGGACGCGGCGAGTCCCGAGGCTTCGACGACATCGTCGCCGGCCAAGGCATTCACCGTCAGACGATCATTCGCCGACTCATGGCCGGTGATATTGATCTGCGCGGCCAGTCCCAGCACGGAGACGCCGGACGCGTCGCCAACGACCAAGGCGATATCGTCGCCATTGGTGCCTTCGACGATCACGTTGTCCGGCTGACCGTCGCCAGCATTGCCGCCGAGGGTCGAGGCCAGGCGGAGATTCACCTCCGTCACGTCGGTGCCGGAGAGATCATTGACCGTAATCCTGTCCGCGCCTCCCAAGGCGTTGAAGTTGATGGCCTCGGTGTCATTCAGGTCCATGACGACGTTGGCGATGTTACGGAGGAACAGCACACGGCCGCCGTTGGCCAGGATATCAATGTTCTCCGCGACGTTGGCGCCGTTGAACTCCATCGTATCGAAGCCATCTTGGCCTTCGAGCGTGTCATTGTCATCGCCTGGGTTCCAGACAAACGTGTCGTCGCCGGCGCCCATCAAGGCGGTGTCGTCGCCGTCGCCGCCGTTAAAGAGGTCATTTCCCTCGCTGCCGAGGAACACGTCATTTCCCAAGCCGCCGTTCATGGTGAGTTGGATTCCGTCCGCTTCCAGCGACGTCGCATTGACCACGTCATCGCCCCCCAAGGCGTTCAAAATCAACCGATCATTCTCCACTTCCTGGAAGAAAATATCGACGGCCGCCAGCAGCCCGAACACGTTGATTCCGCCTGCGTCGCCAGCGGCCCCGAAGTTGTCGGCGCCGTTGGTGCCGTTGACGGTGACCGTGTCTGCAGCCTGGTCGCCGCCGCCATTGGGCCCGCGAAGGTCCAGCCCCACCTTCGTCACGTCGGTACCTGACAAATCGCCGACAATGATATTGTCGGCCCCGCCCAAGGCGCGGAAGTCGATGTCTTCCACGTCATTCAGGTCCATCGTCACGTTGGCCACGTCGCGGAGAAACAGCACCCGCCCGCCATTCGCGACGATGTTGATGTTCTCACTGGCGCCCGACCCAAAGAACAGCATCTGGTCGGCGCCGTCCTGGCCTTCGATGGTGTCGTTGCCGTCGCCGGGATCCCACTGAAAGACGTCATTACCAGCGCCCATGAAGGCGACGTCGTTGCCGTTGTCGCCGAAGATGAAGTCATTGCCGTCTCCGCCGAAGAACACATCGGCGCCTTGCGAGCCGAGCAACGTGTCTTCGTCCGCGCCGCCGTCAATGGTCAATTTGATCACGCCGGCCGGCATCGTCGACGCCGTCACACCGTCGTCGCCGCCGAGCGTATTGATGGTGAGCGCGTCATTCGCCCCTTCCGAGTTGGCGGTATTCACCCGGGCCGAAAGTCCGATGACGGAAACCGACGTTCCGGCGCCGAACACGTCGACGACGTCGTTGCCGTTCGTGCCGTTGACGATCACGACGTCGGCCGCGCCGTCGCCGGCCGTCCCGCCAATCGTTCCGGCCAGGTCGATATTGATCTCGGTCAGATCCGTGCCCGTCAAGTCGTTGACGGTCGTGGTATCCGTATTGCCGAGCGTATTCAAATCGACGCTCTCGACATCGTTCAAATCCATCACGATACTGCCGAGATTGCGCGCGAAGCGCACGCGACCGCCATTGGCCGAGAACTCAAAAACCTCGGCCCCGGCCGAACCGTTGAACAACATCGTGTCGGATCCGTCCTGCCCCTCAACGACGTCGCTTCCGTCGCCCGGATCCCACTGGAACACGTCGTTGCCGGCGCCCATCAGCGCCGTGTCGTTGCCTTGTTGCCCGTCGATGAAATCGTCGCCGTCTCCGCCGAGCAGCAAATCGACGCCGTTGCTCCCCAGCAACGTGTCATTGCCCGTACCGCCGTCCACCGTGATCTGAATCAACGCCGCCAGATTTCCCGTGGCCGAAAACGAATCGTTGCCGCCGTTGGCATTGACGACCAGCTTCTCGCTGGTGCCGATGTCAATCGAGAACGGCGCCGGGTCGATCCGATCGAACCGCACGCGGGTGCCGTTCGCCGTCGTCGTGAAGACTTCCGAACCGTTGCCGCCGTTGACCTCGACCGTGTCCGTGCCGGCGCCGCCTTCGTTCAGGTCGGTGTCGTCGCCGGGGTTCCAGATCATCCGATCATCGCCCGCCTGCCCGAACGCCAGGTC
>JALHLM010000025.1:0-12302 GCA_022844585.1 Pirellulales bacterium
ATTCATCGACAATTGCGCGTCTTGAATCTTCGCCCCGGCAGGTAGGGCGTTCGTGACATCGAAACTCACGAGCCCGCGGCGTAGGTATTGACCAGATTGAAGGATGCGGCCGACAAACATCGTCGGCCCGACGCCGCTGCTCTCCGCGTTCGTAGCGCTCTCGTAAATCGTGCCGTCATGGGCCGCAGTGATCGAGATGGTTTCGGCGTTCGTGGTCGCCGGAAACACGAGTGCAAATAAGGCCAAGCAACCGAACGCGGGAACCGCTAGCCGAGTCAACGTCGAAAGCATGTTGTCGTCCCAATGGCACTATGGACCGCGACAGCCGCCACGCAACGGATCCCGATGCGCGCGGACATCCCCTAGTGAACTAGCGGACAACTTTCGCCGGATGAGCGCCGACGACTAATTTCGCGCAGAATTCACGCGAAGAAGAAAAGCCCGCCCCGACGAATAGGATAAACACGGGCTGCAAAGAAAGCAAAAGAAGTGTAAAGAAATGCGGCTGGCGGAGTCGCGATTTGCTTAGGCGGCTCGCAGTTGCCGCCAGTTCTCGGCGGCCGATTCCGGCGTGAGCTCCGGGTCGGCGTCGGCTTCGTAGCCGAACGCCCGGAACGCCAGGGGTTGCGCCTCGGCGATTTGATCCGCCGTTTCCCGGGTAACGAGCCGCCGCCAAATACCCGGTTGGCCGCGCCAATAGTGCTGGTTGCGATTGACCGAGCGGTGCCGGGCGAGCGAGTGGAGCGCGATCGCCTCGCGGGGGTCGCGAACCGCCTTCGCCCGCAGCTCGGTCGCGAGGCGGCAAATCCCCTCGATGGGGTGAGCGGTGAGCTGCTCGTAGCCGACGACGACCGCGTCATCGATTTCGGCCCAGGCGGGGCTCACGGACAGCAGGGCGCGGGCACGCGGGCCGGTCGCATATTCCAGGAACTCCGGGCTGGTCGGCGTGGCTTCCCACAGCGGGCGTTCGTCGCCGCCGGCGCCCCCCAGCCACCGGGCAGTGCCGGGCTCGTAGGGCGCGAAGTGTAGGATCGAAATCAGCACGTCCAACGGGTGCCGCCGAACCACGACCGGCCGAATGCCATAGCGCGCCAAAACGTGCCGCATCGCGGGCGTCGGCAGCGCGTGGAGGTGCAGAATCCCGCGTTGGGGGAATGCGTTCCAACGGACCTCCTCCGGCACAAAGGCGGAGAATTCCTCCAGTTGGAAAGTCGTCCCCAGCAGGCAACGCAGCCAGGTGCTGCCGGAACGCGGCGTGTTCAAGAGCGCAAGTCGCAAAGGATCGCCCTCCTGGCCGCCGATTCCTGACCCGCCGCTATCCCCGAGGTTGACGCGCACGGGGAACTGACGTGCTTTTTTTCTCGGCGAATTGGAGATGTGAATTGAGCAAAACGCCCAGGCGGTTGATCCTAGCGCATGCACCGCCAACGAGCATGGCAAAACGTCGGCGATCACGCCCACCTGTGTTCATTTCCGCGCAAGTTTGCGCAATCACTCACGGCGGCGTTTCGTGCCTGAATGGCGTGCAGAGCGACGGTTCCGAGGTTATCATCTGCTAACCAGCCGGGTCGGCGATCCCGACCCTGATTCTATCTCTTCGCACGAGTGGCCCACCGATGAAAGCAAACCTACTGGCTTTGGTCGCGCTGTCATTGACTTTTCTTCCCGCGGTCAGCGTCGAGGCAGCGACGCCGCACGGCATCTTCACCGATCACATGGTGTTGCAGCGCGAGATGCCGATCCCCGTCTGGGGCACGGGCCAGCCGGGAGAAAAGGTCTCCGTCCGGATGGCCGGGCGCAGCGCCGAAACGACCGTCGACGATCAGGGCCACTGGCATGTGGAACTCGACGCGCTACCGGCGGGCGGCCCGCATCGACTGGTGATTGAGGGTCATTTCCGCGCGGTAGTCCGCGACGTGCTGGTGGGCGAGGTGTGGTTAGCGAGCGGCCAGTCAAACATGCAGTGGCCGATCAACCGTAGCTTCGAGCCAGAGAAAGTCATCGCCGCCTCGAACCATCCAAACCTGCGCTTGTTCACCGTGCCGCGCCGCGCGACGGAGGAGCCGGAGTGGAACGTGAATGGCGCATGGCAAGTGAGCGGACCGGAATCGACGCCAGAGTTCTCCGCCGTGGCCTATCACTTCGGCGTGGCGCTGCACGAGAAGCTAGGCGTCCCGGTCGGCATGGTCAGCACGAACTACGGTGGCACGCCGGCCGAGGCCTGGATGAGCAAAGAGAGTCTGGCGGCGAACGAGATGGTGAAGTACTACGTCGATCAGCCGCGCGACTTGAACAACGCGCAGCGGCCGTATGGACTCTACAACGCCATGCTCCATCCGCTGGCGCCGATGGCGGTTCGCGGCGCGATCTGGTATCAGGGCGAATCGAACGCCGGCCGGGCATATGAATACGCCACGCTATTTCCGGCAATGATCGCCGATTGGCGCCGCGCGTTCCGTCAGCCGGAACTGCCGTTCCTGTTCGTGCAACTCGCGCCGTTCATGGACAAGACCAGCGAGCCCGGCGACAGCAATTGGGCCGAACTGCGCGAGGCTCAACGCGCAACCGCTCAAAATGACCAGCACACAGCAATGGCCGTGATCACCGACGTCGGCGATGAGAAAGACATTCACCCCATCTGGAAGCAGCCCGTCGGCGAACGCTTGGCGCTGGCGGCGCGGGCGATTGCCTACGGCGAGGACGTCGAGTTTCATGGTCCCGAGGTCCTCGATCAACACGCGAGCGACGGTCAGATCACGCTTAAGTTCGCCCACGCTGCCGGCGGCCTGCAAGCAAAAGATGGCCCGCTGAGCGGCTTCGCCATCGCCGGCGAAGACGGAAAATTCGTCAACGCCACGGCCGAAATCGTGGGGCAGGATGAAGTCCGCGTGAAAAGCGACCAGGTCGCGGAACCGAAATACGTCCGTTACGGCTGGGCAAATTTCCCACAGGGAAACCTCTGGAACGGCGCCAGCTTGCCGACGAGTCCATTCAGGACGGACGAGTTCCGCTGGACAACGCAGCCGAAGTAGCAGGCGCTTTCGCCAAGGATTCACCACGGAGAGCACGGAGGGGGGATGATGGAATGTCGGAATCCGAATGACGAATGAATGTCGAAGCTCGAATGTCGAATGTCTGAACAATAGCGGTTCACGGAGAACCAACCATTCAGTCATTCTTCATTCGGATTTGATTCGACATTCGGATTTCGACATTCGACATTCTTCCGTCTCCCTCCGTGTTCTCCGTGCCCTCCGTGGTGAATAATATGTTCGACCATGCCCATCCGTGTTTCCAATCTCCGCCTCAGCATTGACGAAACCGAGGCTGCGCTCGTCGAGCGGTTGGCGTCGGTACTGAGCGTCGGGCGCGAGGAGATCGCGCATTGGCGGATGTTGCGGAAGAGCCTCGACACGCGCGACAAGCGCGATCCCTCGTTCGTCTACTCCGTCGAGGTGCAGGCCCCGGCCGATGAAGGGCGCATAGTGGAGATTGCGCGGCGGCAGCGGCGCGGCGCGAACGTGGAGCTCTACGTCGAGCCGCCGTTCGAATTGCCGCCGCCGGGCGAGCGGCCGCTTGAACATCGGCCGGTCGTGATCGGCTCGGGCCCCGCGGGACTCGCGGCAGCGGTGTTTCTCGCGGAGGCCGGCTATCGTCCGCTGGTGCTGGAACGCGGCCGCGAAGTGCGCGAGCGGATTCGCGACGTGAAGGCGCTGGAGGCGGGCGGCGAGATCGATCCGGAGAGCAACTATCTGTTCGGCGAAGGGGGTGCAGGCACCTTCAGCGACGGGAAACTCACTTGCCGGCTATCGGGCCCGGATGTGCGGCGAATTCTCGAACTGTTCGCCGAGTCGAAGGGAAAGCCGGGCGTGTTGTATGAGCACCGCCCGCACTTGGGGAGCAACCGATTGCCGGCGGTCGTGAAGGCGTTGCGCCGGCGGATTCTGCAACACGGCGGCGAAGTGCGGTTCGAGTGCCGCGTCGAGGATTTCGACATCGCCGACGGGCAACTGCGCGGTCTGCATACGTCGTGCGGCTTTCTGCCGGCAAGCGTGGCAATCCTGGCGACCGGCCACAGCGCGCGCGATACGTTCGAGATGTTGCTGCAGCGCGGGGTGGCGATGGTACAAAAACCGTTTCAGATTGGCGTGCGGATCGAACAATCGCAAGAGCAGGTCAATCGCGCGCAATACGGCGACGCGCGACTGGAAGCCAAGCTCGGCGCCGCCGACTACACCTTGGTCGCCAACGGCAAGCACGACCTGTTCAGCTTCTGCATGTGCGCCGGCGGGCAAGTGATTCCCAGCGTCTCGGAGCCGGGCTACTACTGCACCAACGGCATGAGCCTGTCGCATCGCGCAAGCCCGTTCGCCAACAGCGGGTTGATGATCACACTCGATCCCAGCGAGTTCGGCAGCGCCGACATCCTGGCCGGCATGATGCTGCAACGAAAGTACGAAGCGCTGGCGTTCGAAGCAGGGCAGCGCCAGTATTTGTGCCCCATCCAGCGCGCGGACGATTTCCTCGCGCGACGGATGACGCATGATAAACCGGCGTCAAGTTACGAGCGCGGCGTGATTCCCACGGCGCTCGCGGCGCTATTGCCGCCGCAGGTGGAGTCCGCCCTCCGCGAATGCCTGCCGCAACTGGATCGCCGCTGGCGGGGCCGGTTCTTGGAAGGGGCGACGCTGGTCGGCCCAGAAGCGCGGGGCAGCTCGCCGGTGCGGATACTGCGCGATAAGGAAACATTCGTCGCGCCAGGCGTCGAAGGACTCTATCCCAGCGGCGAAGGGGCCGGATACGCCGGCGGCATCGTCAGCGCCGCTGTCGATGGCCTTCGCTGCGCGAAGGCGATCATCGCGCGCTATCACACGCTGGCGTAGGTTGACGCCGCCACAGTCTCCTTTCGCTCCGCGAAAGGCCCCGGACCTTTCGCGGAGCGAAAGGAGACTATGTCGCAATGCGCGCAAGCTTGTCGAATTGAGCCGCAATGGCTTCAGCGCCGCTGACCGGCGGTTGGCAGGTCGAGCCGCTGCAGACGTAGAGAGTTGGCGAAGTCTGTGCTGATTTTCCCGCGAATTGAGCGTCGAGCAGCTTCGACGTGGCGCCAGCCGCATTCATGGAACGCAACGTCACACTCGCACGTGGCAAGAACGCGCGGCGCAGCGCAGACAAAGCTTGCTTTGTTTCGATGCTGCCCGGATCGGCAAGCAACACCAACTCGGATGATGGGCCGAGGTGGGCATCAAGCGCCAGCAGCATCTGGCCCATGCCGGTCGGGTATTGGTCCAGAAACGTAGCGGCGGCGCGCAAGGTTTGCTCCGCCGCGTCGGAAAAACGTGCCTCGCCCGTGAGGCGGCCGAGTTTCCCGAGCGCCGTGGCGGCGGCCGAATTGCCGCTCGGGACCGAACTATCGAGCGCGTCCTTCTGACGCGCAATCAGCGTCTCGTGGCGATCGCTCGTGTAGTAGAACCCGCCGCCGTTGGGATCCTGGAAATGCGCAAGGACATAGTCCAGGAACCGCGCCGCCTCATCGATCCAACGCTCTTCGAACGTCGCCTCATAGAGCGCCATCAAGCCGGAGGCGAGACAGGCGTAGTCGTCGAGAAACGCGTCGCCCCGGGCCGTTCCGAGCCGATAACTATGAGCGAGCCCGTCCTCGCCCGTGCGCATGCTCGTGAGCAGGAACTCCGCCGCTCGGCGTGCGCCGTCGACGTATCGCGCCTCGTCCAGAATGGCGCTGGCCATCGCCATCGCTTCGATCATCATCCCGTTCCAGCTCAGCAACGTCTTGTCGTCGAGCCCAGGCCGAATTCGTGGTCCGCGCAAAGCTAAGAGCTTGGCGCGGCATTCTGCCATTTCACTGCGCAACGTCGGCTCGTCTTGTCCGAGAATCTTCGCACATTGCTCCCAGGTCTTCGGCCGGTTGAGGATCGTGTGTCCTTCGAAGTTTCCCTCCGGCGTGACGTCGTAGACGTAAGCGAAGCGATCAAACGCCTCGCCAAGCGCCGCGCGGACTTCGTCGGCGGTCCAAACGTAGAACTTCCCTTCCTCGCCTTCGCTGTCGGCGTCCAGCGTGCTGTAGAAACCACCTTCCGGTCCGGTCATCTCGTGCAGCACGTAGTCAAGTGTTTCCCGCGCGACCGTGGCGAAGTCCGCGTTGCCGGTCGCTTGATAGGCTTCCAAATAGCACGGCGTGAGCAGCGCATTGTCGTAGAGCATCTTCTCGAAATGCGGCACGAGCCAACGCTCGTCGACCGAATAGCGATGAAAGCCGCCGCCAAGTTGATCGTAGATTCCGCCCGCCGCCATTTTTTCGAGCGTCTGCGTGACCATCGAAAGCAATCCCTCGCGACCCGTACGCTGCCAGGCGCGCAACAGCAATCGCAGGTCCATCGGGTGCGGAAACTTCGGCGCGCCGCCGAAGCCGCCATGAGTGTGATCGAAGCTGCGTTCCAACGCGCCGGCCGCTTTCCAGAGCGTGTCGAGACGCAGCGAATCCTCCTCCGGCTCGCCCCAGTTTTCCAGGCGGCGGACGCTGTCGGTGAGATTCGCCGCGGTTTCTTGGACCTGCTCTTGCCGATGACGCCAGGCGTCAAGCACGGCGTGCAGAATGCGATCGAAGCCAGGCATGCCCCGGCTATCACGCGGGGGCCAATAGGTGCCGCCGTAAAACGGTTTGAGGTCGGGCGTCAAGAACATCGACATCGGCCAGCCGCCCCGCCCGGCGATCATCTGCACGGCATGCATATAAATCTGATCGAGATCCGGCCGCTCCTCGCGATCGACCTTGATGCAAACAAAGTTCTGGTTCAACAGCTTAGCAATATCCACGTCTTCGAAGCTCTCGTGCTCCATCACATGACACCAGTGACAGGCCGCGTACCCGATGGAAAGAAAAATCGGCTTCCCTTCCGCCCGCGACTTCGCATGCGCCTCGTCGCCCCACGGATACCAATCCACCGGATTGTTCGCGTGCTGCAAAAGATAAGGACTGGATTCGCTGGCAAGACGATTGGGCACGGGGATTCTCTTGATTTAACCGCGAAGGCGCTGTGCGTGGAATGACGAATGTCGAAATCTGAATGACGAATCAAATCCGAATGTCGAATGCTTGAATGAGGAAGAGCGTAGCAATGCTACAGGCCATTCGTCATTCCGTCATTCGACATTCATTCGTCATTCACCTACTGCCCTCACGTCCTGGCAGTAACTTCTCACCGCCCGATCGATTTCCGCGCCAAGGTTCGCGTATTGCTTGACGAATTTCGGGACGCTGCCGCGGGTCAGGCCGAGCATGTCGTAACTCACCAGAACCTGGCCATCGCAATGCGGGCCGGCGCCGATGCCGATCGTGGGCACGGCGACCGTGGCCGTAATCTCCTTGGCCAATTCCGCCGGGATGCATTCCAGCACAATGCCAAACGCGCCGGCGCCTTCGGCGGCCTGGGCGTCGGCCAGCAGTAGCTCGCGATCGCGCTGCATCTTATAGCCGCCGAGTTGGTGGACACTCTGCGGTCGGAGGCCGACGTGGGCCATGACCGGAATGCCGGCGGTGACAAGCGTCCGAATCACGTCCGCCTGGTCCTGTCCCCCTTCGATTTTGACCGCCTGGCAGCGGGTTTCTTTGAGAATCCGTCCGGCGGCGGCGACCGCCTCGTACGGCCCGAGATGATTCGTGGGAAACGGCATGTCCACCACGAGCAACGCCCGGCGGACGGCGCGGCCGACCATTTCGGCGTGGTAGATCATCTCATCCAGCGTCACCGGCAGCGTGCTGCTGTGCCCCTGGATGATCATGGAAAGCGTGTCGCCCACCAGAATCACGTCCACCCCCGCCGCGTCCAACAGGGCCGCCATCGGGTAGTCGTAGGCAGTCAACACGGCGATCTTCCGCCCGGCGGCCTTACGGGCCACAAATTCCGGGACGGTCAACTGTCGCTCCTGGTCGGGCATAATCTCGCGAAGCAAAATGAGAAAAAAGGAGCCGGAAGCGTGAGCGCCCGGAGGGATTCGCAATCCGCAAGGTCCACGGGAAAGACCACCTCGATTGTGACGCTCCCCCCACCCCCTGGCAACCAGAGCCCCACACCAGCCCGTAGCGCAAGCGAGGGAGAGTTGACGTCGGCGACAATCAAATCGAGAACGCCCAACAAACGGTCGAGTTGCGATCGTATTGGAGTTGGGCGAACCAGAAAGTCAGTTTGGCGTTCGCGTCACGCGATTTCCGGTGTCCTCTCCCCCTCGCTTGCGCTACGGGCTAGTATCCCCAGTGGAACGCCAATTACACTAAGAGCCGATCCAATTCCATTGCGGCGGGGAGTGCGAGTCAATGCGTTGCCGGGGCGTGCGCGGGGCCACTACGGTGCCGGAGAATAGCCGCGAGGAAATCCTCAAGGCGACGCGGGAGTTGCTGGCGCTGATGATCCGCCGCAACGACATCGAGGCCGGCGACGTGGCCAGCGCCATCTTCAGCACGACCACGGATCTGAACGCGGAGTTTCCCGCGCTCGCGGCGCGTCAGCTCGGCTGGTACGACGTGGCGCTACTCTGCACGCACGAGCTCGACGTGCCGGGCTCGTTGCGCCGCTGCATCCGCATTCTCCTGCACTGGAATACGGAGAAGCGCGCCGAAGAAATCATCCACGTCTACGTCCGCGACGCAGTGGCGCTACGCCCCGATCGCTCGAAGTACCCCGAAGTCGACTGGGCCGAACTCGAAGCCTGGATCGCCGAGCATCTCAACGCCCACACTAGCCCGTAGCGCAAGCGAGGGAGAGTAGACGACGGTGATCGCTGGACGCGAACGCCGGACCAACCCACCGTTCGCCCAAATCGCATTCGATCGTGGGTACACGGTCTGCCTGGCGTATTCGGTTAGATTGTCGCCGACGTCCACTCTCCCTCGCTTGCGCTACGGGCGAGTGTGGGCCGACGTTCCAACTTCCGACCTCACACGTCAATCGCCGGCTGGCCAACATAAAGCTGCAGCACTTGGCTCTGCACTTTGATCGCGCGGATCAACACCCAGACTTGTTCCGGGGAGAATTTCTCCGGATCGGAACTCGCCAGCGTTTCCAACTCTTCCGTCATGGCCGCGTGTTGATCCGTCGCGGCTTGGAGACGGAGGCCCATCTCCTGCCAGGCTTGCGTGAGGCGGCCGCTGTCGCCGAGGTCGTCCAAGTTCCCGACATGATTCGCGAGCAGCAGACAGAGCCGCGCCACGTCCCGGGGCAACGCGTCCGGTTGCAGGTTCTCGATGCAGTTGGCCAGGTCCTGGCAAGTCAACATGATGTTCCCCTTCTCTGCGGTGATAAGCCCCACACGTTCTTCGCGGCCGGCCGACCTCGCGAAAGGTCCGGGTCCGTTTCGATCTGTTCCGAAATCTCGCCGCCTGTCTGACGCCCGGGTTTGGCCTTGGACAAGAACTGCCGCGAACGCGGTCATTCCAATCCCGCTACGTCGTCGGCCCTGGAAACTCCGACGCGGAAATCCGCGCTGTCGTTCCCGCCGATAACAAAGTTTAGCTCAACTTCGCGCGTCGACCTTGAATTTTATTCAAGGCGATCAAGACCTTACGCGCATAGCGATTGTAGAAGTTGTCCCACCGCCGGGGTACGCGTTCATTCGCGGACGCTTAACGTGCGGCGCATGAGCAGCCGACGTCGCAATCGGCAAATACCGCATGACCAGAATGGTTGATTTTCGCTCACCATTCAGAACGTAGAGGCGGACACTTGGCGTCGCAGCCGGTTTCGGATTGAAAACACCAACCCGAAGCGCCAGCGAGGGAGAGTTGACGCATAAACATCCACAGCGTCGACAGTCGATCGACGTCGACTCCCCCTCGTCTGCGCGGCGGGCTGATGCTTCGCTACATGTCATTTATCGCGGAAGCGGATATCGGAGAAGCGGATATCGGCGAAACCGAAATGAAGCCCCAACGGGGCGACCGTCAGTAGCCAGGGGTGAGCGAAGTGAACCCCTGGAAACCACCGACAGAAAACCCGGTAGCCCTAAAGGGGCGGCCGAAGTCTCGCGGGCTACTTCCGGTCCGTAGCAATCGCCGTCACGGTCAGCACCGCCAACAGCGCGATTTCGCCGGTCATCAGCTTCACGCCATGCGCGTCGATGAAATCCATCAGCGCCGAACGCGCCGGCCCGGCCGAGTTACGCATCTCCACCGACCGCACATCGCGCAGCGCCAGCACGAAGTAGCAGCAAGCGGTAATCGAAAAAGCCACGCCCACCACGAGCAGCAGCCCATAGGCCCAATTGAAGCGCCGCAAATCATTCATCCGTTAGCCGATCCTCCTCCAGCCTCCAGCCTCGCACCTCCAGCCTGCTACTGCGAAATCATCTCCTGCACCACGGTCACTTCGCGCACCTGCCGCGAGTCCGGTTCGAAGACGCGAATCTTGATCTGAATGGCCTTCACCTCATCGTCATACGGAGGCGGCGCTTCCCGTTCGGTCATGTCATCGATGCCATTCAGGCCGTTGCCGTCCAGACCATCGGCGGCTTCATCCGCCGCCGGGTTTTTCGTAGAGCCCGTCTGATCCCATTGCCTCGGCGCCGGCGCATCCTGGGCCACGCCATCGCGCTCGTAGGTAATCGAACCCGTATCGTACACGCGAGCACGATAATCCGGCGGCGGCGTTGCCAAAGCCTGATTCGAAGGCACGCCCCAGAGCCCGGACATCGGATTGCCAGGATGATGGAACTGCGGCGCGCGGTAGTTAGGATGCGCCGGCGGCCAATTTTTCTGCGGTGGATATGCCAGGTATTCCACGACTGGGGTACCTGCATTGAACGTGACCCATAGAGGATCGACGGCCCAGCCCAGATCAACAAACGCGCCGTATGCGATCGGGAGCAATGCGTCCGGTGCAGGGTTCGTCTCGGAAGCGTTGAACAACTCCAGGAGACACTGAAAGTAATTCGCATCGCCTGGCGCGACGCTGACGAGTTGCGTTGGTCCCCCGTCCTGGACGCCGACGCGCATCGCGCGTTGGAAGATCGGCGCGCCAGGATCCCAGACTTTGACGTCAAAACCAACGACGTTCGTCAGGATGACGTCGTCAGAGTGTCGCGTGCCGCTATAGAGCAATGGCTCTTGCGCAGTGCCAGGGTTAGCGGTCACCGACGTATCAATCACGCTCCCGGTCGCGGAATCGATACCGGCCCATTGCCTTGGTTCCTGCCACGCGTCGAAACGCAATCGTGGGCGATTGTTGTCATTCAACGGAAAACTAATGACAGGCTGGTTGACGAACGTGCTGGCCTGCCGCAAGTTTTCGTAGCCTCGCGGAACGATCACGCCCGCGTTCGGCTGCAAGGTGCTGGGCTGTCCGGCATAGAACGGCAGCGGCCACTTCGGATCAGAACTTTCGCGCAGCGTAGGCAGCCGCAACGGACCCCAATAGCGGACATCATTCGGCCAGTTGGTGACGAGCTTAGTACCGCCACCTGGCGAGGGCGGAATGGACGGCCCGGTGCTCATAAACTGCGCGATCATCGGCGAATGACCGTAGCGGTTCTCGCGCTTAGTCAAATCGCCCAGGCTGTTCGCCACGAGCGTCGCGGGCGACGAACTGACATTGGCCGGATCATTGGGGCCGCCCACTTGGCGGACCGAGACATCGGAGATCTGGTAGTAACCAACTTGCGGAAAACCGCCTGGGCCCGTCGCGACGGTCGAGCCGTTGTAAAAACCTGCCTCGAACGTCGGATCGACCAACAACACACGTCGATAGAGCGTACGACCGCGAACAAACCACGACACTTCCGCGACATTCGACTGCGTCTCGGTAATTGCCGACACGTTCGTATTGTCGAGCTTTGTTCCGTTCACCTGCATCGATTGCAGTAATTGAGCGTTCGGTCCTCCGCGCCCGGTGAAGGGCGTATCCTCAGAACGCGTTGTGAATTGCAGGATGTCGTCATAATCCCCGACAGTCGTATCCCACGTGACGCCGTCAACATATGACGGATCGTTGTACGTGCGCGCTTGTTGTGGCGCCATGGGATCGCTGTCATACGGCGTCCCATCCGCCTTCACGAGCACCGTATCCGGCGGCGCGCACGGCCCCACGGGGCCTTCGACGATTTCCAGATAACCCAGTCCGAGCGCAGGATCGAGTGGCGGTTTGCCGCGAGGCGTCAGCCCAGCGAGGTCGTTCTGCAGCGTGAACTGTGTGGCGCGCAGCGATTCGCTCATCTCGATCGTGGCGCGCGCGTCCGAAATGTTGTTGCTGACGAGCACGAAGATGCCGGCCACTGCGCTCATCAGCAGTAGCGTC
>JALHLM010000025.1:12312-21507 GCA_022844585.1 Pirellulales bacterium
GAACGCGCCGCGGACGAGTGCCTCTTCCCGCACCCAGCGCGGAGACAGCCCAAGACATGGCGAATCTCCTCAGAATAGCTGGCGCCGCCCGCTTGCCCGCGGGAGCGTTCCGTTACCTCGCGAGAAATCGCCGCCAGAAACCCAGGCCCAGGCGCGCAACATCCCCGCAACTTCTATTGCAACGAGGAGTTAGGGCCTTGTCAACGGTTTGAGGGGGAGTTTGAAGTTTTCAGTGTTCAGTTTTCAGTGAGAGAGCGGCCCGCCCGTATGTGGTGGCACGGTCTCCGGACCGTTTTATCGTCCCTGCGATGTTGTGGCACGGTCTCCCGACCGTGCTACCGGCCCGACCGAAGGTCTCCTATTCGGCGATCCACGGCGCATAAAAATGGCACGGTCGGGAGACCGTGCCACAACAACATATCACAACAACCCAACAACCTTACCTCCCACCGTCTCCGTGTCTCCGTGCCTCCGTGGTGAACCCCGGAGAGGACTAAGCCGCGCGATTGCGGACTTTGTGCCACCAAAGTTTCCAAGTAGGCAGTTTGAGCTGCCGAGGGAGGCGGCCAGCGTCGCCGCAGACCAGGGGGTGGGTGTCGAGCTGGAGCTTGGCCAGGACGTGCTGCATCCGCGGGTCGTCGGCGATCCGCTGCGGGGCGTCCGCCAGCGCCCGGGCGACGTATGCCCGGTGTTCGGCGGCCGGGCTCTTCGATTGCTCGTAGAGGGCGCGGATGACTTCCTCCTCGGTATGCGGGCCGCGAAACGACCAACCTGGCAGTTGCGGAGGCGTCCGGCGGGTGGCCAGATAATCGAGGCAAACGCCCGGCTGGACGTCGAACGAGGTCGCCCGCAGCAGAATCTTGGGACCGATCAGGTGATGCTCAAAGCCCAACCGCTCCATGGATCGCATCAGTTCGCTGGGGCGGCGGTTGTAAAAGTTGAGCGTGTGGCCGTTCGATTCGTAGATCATGACCGGGGGATCGCTGCCGCCAAGCAGCTTCCGCATCCCGTCGATAGCTTTGATTTCGGAGCCTTCCACGTCGAGCTTGATAAAATCGACGCGCTTGACGTTCAACTCGGCCAGCAAGTCGTCAACCGCTAAGGCGCGGACTTCCACGCTCTTGGACTCATTCTCGGCCGTGGCCACGTGGCCGTACGGGCCGTATGAGAAGAATTTCAGCACGCCAGGACGATCGCTCACCGCGGCATGCACAACTTGCATGTTGCGGAAGTGGTTCTTTTCCGCGCTGGCGCGAAGCAGCGACACGTTCTCCGGCGAGGCTTCGACCGCGATGACGCGGCAACCCGCCGCGGCGGCGGCGAGCGAAAAAGTGCCGAGATGAGCGCCCAGGTCGAGCACCGTTTGACCAGGCTTGATCAACGAGAGCATCAGCTCGAGCGGCTTGTTCTCGAAAACCTGCCCGCCGGCGAAGTGCTGCGTGACAGCATCTTCGGCCTGGGCATTGATGACGATCTCGAATTCAACGCCTTCTGCCACGCGCACGTGGTGACAGGCCGTCGGGCAAGCGGGGGTTTGAGCGGTCATAGGCTCCTCCATGAGTCAAGTGCCAATGCACTTTTGATGCCAATGTGCCAGGCGTCCTTGCCCGGTGTCTTTTTCAATTTTCACCGCGGAGACGCTGAGACGCGGAGGGGGAGGAGAGGGGGAGTTTGAAGTTTTCAGTTTTCAGTGTTCAGTCTTGTTGAAATCCGAGACTGCTTGGAACCTCATCATTCGATACTTCAAACTCTCCGCTCGATCTCTCTCTTTCCTCTGCGTCTCAGCGCCTCCGCGGTTCAAAATAGCATTCCCGTCGTGTACTCACGCCGCCAGCTTCGCGGCCTTATGCATATGTTGTGCGTATTGAGGGATGACTTCCTCGGGGCGGCCGACCATGCGAATCGTGCCGTGATCCAGCCAGATCACGTGATTGCAGAGGTTGCTGATCGATTTCAGGTCGTGGCTGACCATCACGATCACCTTGGCCTTTTCCATCATCCCGTACATCCGCGCGCGGGCCTTATCCTGGAACGCCAGATCGCCGGCGCTCAGCACCTCGTCCACGAGCAACACTTCCGGCTCGATCGACGTGGAGATCGAAAACGCCAGTCGCAGTAACATGCCTGAAGAGTAATACCGCACAGGCATGTCGAGGAACTCGCCCAATTCACTGAACTCGGCGATCGATTCGATCTTGCTGCGCACCGTCTTCGGCGTGGCGCCTTGCAGGTAACTGCGGAAGGCGATGTTTTCCCAGCCATTGGCTTCCATCTCGAAGCCAAGCGTCAGTTCGAACAGCGAGCTGATCTGGCCTTCGACGATCCGCGTGCCGGAGGTCGGCGGATAAATCCCCGCCAACAGCTTGAGTAGCGTGCTCTTGCCAGCGCCGTTGTGGCCGATTACGCCGACGCGGTCCCCTTCGTGGGCTTCGAGCTGAATGTTCCGGAGCGCCCGGACCTCGGTGATCGGATTGCGCGACTTGCGAAACATCTGCCGCACCACGAATTCCTTGAACGGCACGCGCCCGCATTGCCGCAGGTGAAACGTGAGGGAGACGTTATCGAGGAAGACGCGCGACATGCTTGGCTTCGAGTCAAGGTGATGCGGAAGGCGATCTTAGTTGCTTGGCCTAGGCTGCTTTTTGCGAGGACTCGTGCAATTTCAAGCGCCGCGCCCATCGGCCCAGCCGCGGATATCGGACGATCAAGTTGCGGAGCCCCGCGGCCACCGGCGCCAACGGAGCCAACGGCTGCAAGCGCAGGACTTCGGCGGTCAATCGCTCGATAGCTTCGTGCTGCAATTGCATCACGGCCACCTGCTCTTCGATCCGCCGCTGGCACGTCGCCCCGATTGCTTCGACCTGGGCGATATGTTCGTAGAGAATGTAGTCGTCGAAGACATTCGGGGGAACGTCAAAATGGTGTTGAAGTGCGGCGTCTTCGGAACGCAGGTAAAAGCGGTTGAGCCCGTCGAAATAGGCGAAGCGGTAATCCGCGTCGAGGAGCAGGTGCTCCCACTCAGAATGCGTAGTCTCGGTGCGATGGGGCCGCGTGGCCTCGATGAGAATGACGCGCGGGCGGAAACGTCGCCAATCGGCCCCGCTCAGTACCTGGCGTTCGAAGCCCTCGACGTCGATCGACATGAAATCGATCTCGTCAACACGGTGGGCTTCGCAGATGCTTTTCAACGTCCGAATCGGCACGCGGCGGACGTTGAACTCGAAGCCGAACCGGGCATGGTGGTCTTCGGCCTCGTGGCGCACGAAGGTGGACAAGGCCGGCGAGTTGGGGAACTCGTAGAAGGTTTCTTCGCCGTCGCGGTCGGCCACGGCGACGTTCAGATTGACGTCGCGCGGACGATCCTTCGCCAACATCGGAAACTTCTCGTTCGGCTCGACGTTGATGCCGTGCCAGCCGAGTTCGGAGAAGTATTTTGTGACGGAGCAGTTCTTGGGGTCGTTCGCGCCGACGTCGATATAGAATCCGTGCTGTCGCCGTCCGAAGATCCGGGCGAGCAGGACGTCTTCGCGATTTTGAGCGTAGGAGATCATCGGCATGGCGCGGCCCCAGGGCGGTAATCGCGGACGAACTACATATGGAAAATCACGCGGCGCTGCAAACGATGCAAAGTGAAGGTCGCAACGGAGAACATCAGCAGCACCGTGATACAGGCGACCAGGTAACTCGATATCGGCGGAGCTTCGCCGGAGATCAGCGGGCGGCGAACCGTTTCCAACAGCGCGGCCAACGGGTTGTAATCGGCCATCCAACCCAGCCCGCGCTGCCGCAGGAGGTCTTCCGGAATGATGATCGGCGTGGCGTAGAAGAGAATCTGAAGCCCGACTTCGAGGATGTGAAAAGTGTCGGGAAAGTAGACGTTCGCTAACCCCGTCAACGTGGCCAACGACCAGCCGAATACCAGCAGCAGCAGTAACACAGGAACCACCGTGGGCAGCATGGCGAGATTGTCGAATCCGCGCAGCGCCCACGTGAGCGCGATGACCACGCTCAAGGCGATCAGCAAGTGGAAGCCGGCGCCCAGCACGACCCTGAGCGGGTAGATGGCCATCGGCGCGGGATATTGCCGAATGTACGCTTCGCCCTGGTAAAGGCTTTGCGCCCCCTGCAACGCCGACGCGCTGACGAAGCCCCAGAAGGCGAGCCCGCCGAGAATCTGCGGGCCGAGTTCTTTGAGATTCATGCCGAACAGATTGCAATACACGGTGCAGAGCACCGTCGTCATGGCGATCGGGTTCAGCAGCGACCAGCCGATACCGAGCATCGACCGTCGGTACCGGGTGCGCAAGTCCATTTTGACCAGCGAGAACCAGAAATGCCGGCAGCGCCAGATGGAAGTTACGTATGCGGTCATGGGAGTTTCGCCCGGATTCTCGATGGCTTGATGTTTTGGCGTCGTGATGCGGCGTTGTTAGGCGGCTTTGGCAAGCAAAGGCGATGGGGCCAATGAATGCTTGCGCTGCAAGACTTCGCTAATGACCTGGCGGTAACCGAGCGCGGCGACCGGGTACGTCGAATACTGGCGAACCCAGCGTTGCGCGTTGCGGCCGAGTTGCGCACGCGTGACAGGGCAGCGCAGCAAGTGCTCCATCATCGCGATAAGTTGCGGCACTTCGCTCTCGTCGACATCGGCCTTCCAGCAGACGTCGTCGGGAAAATCCGCGAATTGCTGGTAGTTGCTCACGATCAACGCCTTGCCCTCGCCCAACGCGCGGATCATCGTCCCTGAGGACTCGCCCATGCTGGGGCCGCGCAGGTTGACGAGCACGTCGCTCAGGCGGATCAGTGCGTCGAACTCAACGTCGCTCAGGTAACCGGTGCGAATGACATGATCTTCTAGTTTCAGCGCCTGGATGCGTTCTTCGACTCGCAACTCCGGGTCGAGCGACTCGCCGCCAACAACCAGTCGGACAGGGTACCCGCGATCGACCAGCCCCCGAATCGCGGCCAACACGCTGGGGAGCCGCTTGAGCCGATTCTGAAAACCCATCGTGCTCACGACAAACATGTCCGGCGAAATGCCGAGCCGATCGCGGAGGGCGTGCTGCGCCTGCTGATCCTCGGACGGCGTGCCGGCCTGCGAACAAAGCGGCAGTACCGAGACGTTCGGAATTCCGGCCAATTGCTCGCCCGCCCAGCGGCTATGGACAATGGTCGCCAGGCTGCGTTTCAAAATCGCCTGGCACATCGGGTAATCGAAGACGTTCGTGTGGCCCGACTGATACTCCTCCGGCGACTTGCCATGGCTCTCGCGCCACGCCTCGTAGAACAGATGTTCGTCCGACGTTTTCAGGAAGGCGTGTTGCAGGAACGGATGGATGTTGAAATCGTGCAGCACGACGATGCCGGGGCATTGCCGCGCGACGCGATAGATCTCCGTGTGCATCTCGCTGTTGTTGCCGAGATGGTAAATGGCCGTATCGAACGAGGCGTGCGCGGCCGCCAATTCCTGGATGGGCCGTACAGGCAGGCCATAGGTCTCCTGGGCGGAATCCGGCTGCGGGAGAAAGAGCGTCAGGTCGAGAAACTTCCGCAGTTCGTTGACGAGCCCCAGGCTGTTGTCGGCAATGCCGGAGCGTTGTGGGACCCAAGGCGAAGCATATGCCACGCGCGGACGTTGTTCACCGACCGCTTGAATGGATACAGATCGTTCGACGGCAATCTTGCGGAACGCGCGATTGTAAGCCGCCGCCGCGTCGGCCCAATGAAACGTCCGCGCTCGTTGGACATTGTTTTGTCGCAGCTTCACGTCGCGGCGCGCGTGCAGGGCTTCGCGCAAGGCGCGGGCCATGTCGCGCGGGTCGTCGGGCGAACAATAGAAGGCCAGCTCGCCCGCAACCTCGGGGATCGAAGAGACTCGCGTCGTGACGATCGGCAGTCCGCAAGCCATGGCTTCCAGCACCGGCAGCCCGAAGCCTTCATAACGCGATGGGAAGAAGAATGCGGCCGCGCCGCGATAAATGCGGGGCAATTCCTCGTCCGGTACAAAGCCGAGCATCTCCAGGCGATCGGCGACGCCCAATCTTGATGCCAGGGCTTCGTATTCGGCCTTCGATTCCGGAGTATACGCACAGGCCACCACGAATCGGAGTGCGGCATGCTCGGCAGGCGAGCCTTGCACGAGCGTGGCGAACGCTTCGAGCGCCCCGTCCATGTTCTTGCGCGCGTCGAAACCGCCCATCATTAATACGTAGGGCGATGCATCGTTGGTGATCGGCGCTCGGCACGGTTGAAAGCGCGCCAGGTCCACGGCCAGATGAATCACGCTGGAGCGATCGGCGACGGTGGAATCGAAGCGAAGATAGTCCTGCCGGGCGCTTTCCGAGATGACCAGCAATTGATCGGCCCACTGCGGCAACGCGCGCAGACGGCGCAGGTATTCGTCGCGCGCCGCGCTCGGCCAGCGATCGAGATACGTCTCGCGCATCGCCCAGGGAATGAGATCGTACACCGTGGCCGCGATCGCCGGTCCCCGGAGTTCCGTCGGCAGCACGACATTCGGCATCAACGGATTGGCGCACCAATAGACGTCGATCCGGTGTTCGTCGCAGGCCGCTTGCAACGCCTTGCTATACGTGACATGCGGCGCCGCATCGCCGCCGCGGGGCGACGCAACTTCGATTTGCTTGACGCGCCGTTGTGTCGCCGCCTTGAGCGGCAACGGAGCCAACGCATTCGGCGTCGTGACGAACCACTCCGTCGACGGATCGTGCGTGATCAGATGATTGGCAATCTGCGTCACGACTACGCCGATGCCGCGCCGGGCTTCGTGCGTGTGGAATGTCTGGCCGTCGATCAACACGCGCATGATTAGGCGGCCCCCTCAAGGAAGCGGTCGATCACGGCGTCCCAAGCATATTCTCGCCGCACGAACTGACGGCCAGCCTTCGCCATCCGCTGGCGAGCGGATTCGTGTTCCCAGATTCTCAGCACGGCGTGGAATTCCTCGCTCGCACCGACCGCCGCCCCGCCGCCGCTGCGCCGGCAATGCCCGCTGGTCACCGGCGAACGGGCCGAGACGATCACCGGAATGCCGGTCAGCCAGGCCTCCATCACGACGATCGAAAAACTCTCATTGACCGACAGATTCACCAGTCCGGCGGCCTGCGCCATGACCAGGTACTTGTCTTGCTCCGGCAGAAAACCGAGATCGCGGAAGCCAGCTTCTTGCGGCACCAGCGAGGCGTCGCCGCCGCCCAGGAACAGCAACTCCTCGCGTCCGCCCGCGGTGCGGTGCTCGCGCACATAGCGAATGACTTCGCTGAGATTCTTCCCGGGATCCTTCCGGCCGACGTAAACGACGTAGCGTTCGGGCAATTGGTAGCGCGCGCGCACGTCATCGAGCGAACTCTGATTGCCGAACGATGGTTCCAGACCAATCGGAAGTTCGCAGCCCACGCCGGCGACCGGCGCTTCGACAAGCTTGCGTCCTAGGCGACTACCGAACAGCCGAATGGCGAGCGACTTCTCCGCCTCGCTCAGAAAGCAGTAACCGCTGGCCGCGCCAAACATCTCCGCCGTGGTTTCCCAAAACGCCTGCGGTTCGTCATGCAGGCAAGGCATGAGCACGAATCGCCCCGCCGCGGCATGACAGGCGGCATCGATCAGGCCTTGTGTGAACGGCAAGCCGACGACGACCCGTCCGGCGGAATGCGCCCGCACATGGTTTACGAGCGCGTCGCTGTTGATCGTATTCGTAACGAACTGTCGCTGCTCCGCGGGCGAGAGTTCTTTGCGCTCGATCAAGCGGGCGTTCATCGCGTGATACCGATCCTCGCCATCCGTGTTGACAGGAAAGCGGCGCACGGTGACGCCATGAAGTTGTTCGGCGCCGGCCGGCAGCGTATTGCGCCACCAGTTGTCGAACGGGGCCCGACAGCACGTGGTCAGCACTTCCACGTCGAAACCGCGCCGCGCGAGCTGTTCCGCCAAGGTGCGCGCCGCCACTTCCGCGCCGCCGGCGAAGTGACCGTACCAAGGGGTAACGAATGTGAATCGTGGCGCTTCCATGCGCGGCGTGGTCGCCCTTTCAATGGCGCGGGACAAAGACATGCGGGGCAAGCGTCGTTCGGCCGTTCGGCGTCGGTCCTTCCGTCCGGGAAGTCTCCTGAGTCGCTTGCGTACGCAGCGAGGCGACGGTGCGTTCCAAAAGTTGCAGGCGGGCCACCAACTCCAATCGCGCGGCCTCTTCTTCCTTGAGGCAGGTAATGGCCGTCCGCAGCGCTTGCAACAGCCCGTAGTTGACCTGTCGCTGCGGGACGGTGACGACCCGTGCGAGATACAAAACCACCCGCGACGTGAACCTTGCCAGCTTGCGTTTGAGCCGTCCGAAGCGGGCGAACTCCGGCACCTTCGTACCTACGAGTGAAGCGCTATGTTCGACTTCGGTGAGTTGCGTGAGCACCGCATCGCGCTTGGCGCTGCACGCGCCTGTCGCCAGTCCGCCAAAGATGCCGTGCCGCGACGCTTCACCGGCGCCGGAACGGATTTCCAGCAACAACGTCTCCGCGTCGACTTCGGTCGGAATGGCGTTCAGCAAGTGCATGGCAACCGGCCCCTCGACTCTGGATGGGTTAGGCGGCCATGCGCTTCGAGCCGCCGTGGCGTCCCGATCGTTGCAACGCCGCGAGATCGGCGTCGACCATCATCGTGACCAACTCGCGGAATCCGACCTCCATCGTCCAACCCAGTTCGCGTTGCGCCTTGCTGGGGTCGGCCCACAACAAATCGACTTCCGCCGGGCGATAGAACTTCGGATCGACCGTGACAAAGTCGCGGTAGTCGAGCCCCACGTGACCGAACGCAATGGTGACGAATTCCTCGACGCTATGCGTCTCGCCCGTGCCGATGACGTAGTCGTCGGCCTCGGGCTGCTGCATCATCAGCCACATAGCGCGGACGTAGTCGCCGGCGAAGCCCCAATCGCGCTTGGCCTGCAAGTTGCCGAGCCGCAGCTCGTCCTGCAAACCCAACTTGATCCGGGCCACGGCATGCGTGATCTTGCGCGTAACGAACTCCAGTCCGCGACGCGGCGATTCGTGATTGAACAGAATGCCCGAGCAGGCGAACATTCCGTAGCTTTCGCGGTAGTTGACGGTGATCCAGTGGCCGTACACCTTGGCGACGCCGTACGGGCTGCGCGGGTACAGCGGCGTGCTCTCGCGCTGCGGCACCTCC
>JALHLM010000026.1 GCA_022844585.1 Pirellulales bacterium
TAAGAGCCCTGCGGCGCATTCACCGACTCGGCCTCGCGCGTGATGGCCTGGCACCGACCCTCCAGCAACCGCCGCAGGTAGCCGGTCAGGAACAAGCGGTCGACCAGCCACCCGAGCGGGCCGAACGGGGATCGGAACTCCACTTCGTCCGTCATCGTAGTGCGGCCGTCCCGCGTCTCGAACAGGTGGTCGTGCGCGAACAACCGGAACGGTCCGGCCGTCATCACGTCCCGGAAGTAGCTGGGGCGGTCGAAGGTCGTCACCTCGACGGTCAGCCGCTGACGGATGCCCAGGTGACTGATTCTCCCGGTCCGATCAGCCCCGTCGTGCGCCCTGCGACCGCACGCTCGCCGGTGCCCTCCAGAGAGCGGGTGTGGAAGTCGATGTCGCGCGCCAGGTCGAAGCACACGTCGATCGGTGCGGCGATGTCCGTGACGAGTCGGAACCTGGCCATTGCGCTCCAGTGTCTCCCGCGACCCAACGCGTGATTCTAATGTCGCAGGCGCGCCCAATACCGAGCCCGTCATTTTTTCAAAGCCAAGTCGGGGCGAGAGGATTCGAACCTCCGACCCCCTGCTCCCAAAGCAGGTGCGCTAGCCAGACTGCGCTACGCCCCGATATGTTGCTCGTCGCTTCTCGTAGGTCATTCGTCGTAGGTCAGGCACCCCGGTCGAAGTCGAAACACATTGCACTCCGCCGGCTCTTACCAACATCCCAAACCCGCGCCAGCTAATTGCCTGACAGGTAATCGGCGCTGGTTGCTGTCAGGCAATTTGCCTGCTTCGGATTGGGATGCTGCGGCGGTTGATTGTTATGCGCGCGTGTGTGACTTCGACTGGGGTGCCTGACCTACGAACGAACTACGGCGAACCGTGCCTCGAATCCTACCGCATGGACGCTTGCGATTCAATTGGGGTGAGTGTATAGATGTACACATTCTCCCGTCACGCGAGATCACGAATTCCAAGATGTTTGTATTTCGCCATTCCTGCCGCATAAAATTTCATTATGACCATCGAACAATTCAAAGCCGCATTAGCCGCCAAGCCCTTTCGACCATTTGACATTCATTTCGCCGACGGCGACAAAGCGCCGGTGCGGCATCCCGAGTTAGTCCTAATCAATCAAGGCGGCCGCACCGCGTACCTCAACACTCAAGGTGAGGAAGGCGTGTTGTTCGACCTGCTTCTGGTCACGAAGTTGGCGTTTCACGACGAATCCAGACCGCGACGTCGTAAGCGCGAACGCGGTTAAGAGTCCTCAATCACCCCGCCTGCCGTTGCGCCCCCTCCCCGCCGCGCAGCTGCGCGAACAACCGCTCGAATTCTTCGTGCCCGCCGAAATGGATCACCAGACGGCCGCGGCCTCGGGCGTTGGAGATGATTTCCACTTTGGCGCCGAGCGCGCCGCGCAACTCCTGTTCTAACGACGCCAAGTGCGGCGTTCGGGTTCGCGTCCGTTTGGCCGCTGCGCTCGATTTCGGCGAGGCCGGCGCGTCCCCTTCGTTCGCCGCGTGGATCGCCGTGTTCACCAGGCTTTCGACGTTGCGAACGCTCAGTTGCTCGGCCTGAATGCGGCGGCATAAGTTGATTTGCTCGCGTTCTTCCAGTGGCAACAGCGCCCGCGCGTGGCCGGGCGTGACTTCGCCGCGGCGCACGGCCTGTTGCACTTCGTCAGGCAGTTCGAGCAAGCGAATCAGATTCGCCACGGTGGAGCGATCGAGTTGCAAGCGGCCGGCCAGGTCTTCCTGCGTGCAGCCGAACTTTTTCAGATAGCCTTGGAACGACGCCGCCTTTTCGATGGCGTTGAGATCCTTGCGCTGCAAATTCTCGACAATCGCCAACTCGGCCAGGCGACGGTCGTCGAGGTCCAGGAGATGCACCGGCACGTCGGACAGCCCGGCCTTGATCGACGCGCGCAAACGGCGATCGCCGGCCACGAGTTGATACCGCTCGCCGAGCCGTCGCACGACGATCGGCTGAATCAGCCCGTGCTCGCGAATGCTCTCGGCCAGCGAATCGATCTCGGCCTGGTCGAAGTCCTGCCGCGGCTGGTACGGGTTCGGATCGATCTCGAACACGCTGACCCGCGCGGATTCCAGCGGTGCCGTGGCGATTTGCACGTCCCCGCCGTCCTCGTTGGGGAGCGCCAGCAGGGCCTCCAGGCCGCGTCCCAGTCGTCGTTCCTTGGCCATATCGCAATCCCTCCTTGAGTTCAGTTTTGCTCTAGCAGTTCTCGACAAAGTTCTGCGTAGGCGCGTGCCCCTCGCGAGCGGGGGGCGTGATCGAGGACCGACTTTCCGTGGCTCGGGGCCTCGCAGACCAACGGATCCCGTGGAATGACCGTTTCGAACACGATCTCCCCAAAAAACTCCCGGACCTCTTCATCCACTTCGCGCGTCAGTTCCAGCGTGTGATCATACATCGTGAGGATAATGCCGCCGAAGGCCAGCCGATTGGGGTAGGTCTTAATGACGTCGCGGACCACCTGGATCATCTGTGCGAGCCCCTCCATGGCGTAGTACTCGCACTGGATCGGCATGATCACCTCGGTCGACGCGGCCAAGGCCGTCCGCGTGAGCTTTCCCAGCGATGGCGGGCAATCCAGCAGAACGTAATCGTAGCCGGCGGCGCCGTTCACGAGTTGCTGGCGGAGCTGCGCCGCGTGGGCCGGGTCGCCATGGGCCAGGGCCTCGATATCCTCGAAGTTCCGGCAACCGGCGAGCAGTTCCAGGCCCGGCGTTCCGGTCGGGACGATCGCCTCGACCAGCGGAGTCTTGCGGACCAACGGGTGATGATTCAGCGGTTTGGCGCCCAATCCGCTCGTGGCGTTGCATTGGGGATCGAGGTCGACCAGCAGCGTGTGCGCGCCGCTCTTGGCCAGGCCGACGGCCAGGTTGATCGCGGTCGTCGTCTTCCCGACGCCGCCTTTCTGATTCGCCACGCACAACACCCGCGCCACCTGGGGCACTCCCTTGCCCGAGATCGATTCAACGGCCGAATTCTAAGTTAGCCGCCGCACCCGCGGAATGTCAGATCGGGCCATGTTCCACGTGAAACCGGAGGGTTGCCCGCGAAACACGCCAAACACGCGGAAAAGGAAAGGGAAAAGGCTTCGGCATTTCGATGTCGAGAGGGCCGGCTATGAGGAAGCTACGCCAACTCGAAACAAAATGACAAACCAGCCGCCACAACAGCACGTGTTGGATACGCGTAAGCCGCCGCACCGAGCTCTTTTTTCCGCGTGTTCCGCGTGTTTCGCGGGCAACCAGTTCCACGTGAAACGCGGCTATTCCAGCGGGTTGATGACTAGGCCGCTGAGGAGTTTGGGGTAGAAGTACGTGCTTTTGGCCGGCATGCGCTCGGCGTGTTCGCTGATCGAGCGGACGTGGTCGACCGTGGCGGGCATGACCAAAGCGGCCAGTGGGAACTCGCCGGTTTCCAGGCTGGATACCACTTCGTCGACCAGGTGGACGTAGTGCGGCTTCGGCAGGTCCTTGCCGCCCAACAGGTTTTCGATCAGCAGCCGGTGGAGGATCGCGACGCCGAGGCCTTGCCAATCCGCGCTGTGATCGGCGGCAATTTCGGCCATCTTCGCCTCGCCGGCCGGTGTGATCTTGGCGACGACCCAGCGCTCGTCTTGCTGCGTGAACAGGCCGATCGTCCCTTGCTCCCCTTCGCTTTCAATGGAATCCCAGACGCTGTGGGCCAGGTCGCTTCCTTCGCCGGCCACGCGGCAGGCGAAGGCGTCACCGAGCTTGGCGATCAGGTCGGCCGACGACATCGCCGGCAATCCGCGGAACAACCGGTGCGTCGGCAGTACGATCATACCCGGGTCGCTCATGCCGACGCACATCATCAGCACGAAGTTCGCCGGGTGATTCGACGGCAACTCGCCGCCGGCGCTCAACTCCTCGCGGTAGTTGCAGGCGGTCTCGTAGCGGTGATGGCCGTCGGCGATAAAGGTGGGCTTGGGGCCGACAACGGCATTCAGCGCGGTGATGACCTTCTCGTCGTACACCGGCCAGAGGTGATGTTCGACGCCGAGGTGGTCGGTCGCCGAGAGGGGCGTCTTGCCGACGATCGCCTGTTCCAACAGATCCTGGGCGACGCTCTCCGGGTCCGGGTACAGGCCAAAGATCTGGCTCAGGTTCGCCTTGCAGGCCCGGGTCAGCAGGAGGCGATCCTGCTTGGGGCCGGACATCGTCTCTTCGTGCGGGTAAATGTTCCCCTGGCCGAAGCGTTGCAGCCGAACGCGGGCCATGAAGCCGCGCCGCGTAAAGGTCTGGCCGGCGTAATCGAACTTCTGGTGGTAGACGTAGACCGCCGGGTCGGACTCGGTGAACAGCACGCCTTCGCTGCGCCAGTTCTTCAGGAACCGGGCGGCGCGGCTGTAACGATTTTGCGAGTCGTTATCCCCCGGCTCCTCGCGATTGAGAATCAGCCGGATCACGTTGGCCGGATGCTGCTTGTACAACCGGTCCTGCAACGCGGCGTCGATCACATCATAGGGGGGGGCGATCACGTCGCTCAACGAACCGACATGCCCCAAGTCGTAACGCACCCCCCGAAAGGCCTGAATCTCCGGCATCGTATCTCGCCTGCTTTCACGGTCCTGGAATTCTGTTGCGAAGTGCCGTTATCGGACAACCGAATTCGCTTGTCAAACGGCGCGGAGCGGCGAGTGCTGGAAGATGGCGTGTTCCTGCCGGAACTGCCCTCCTATCCCTTTCGCGTTTTCGCCATTTCGCGGTTTCGCGATTCAAATGGTTTGTCGCCGGGGAAGCGCGAAAATGACGGGTCGAATAGGCGCGGCGGCATTCACCAATTGGCGTGCCCTCGTATGGTTTGGGGATCAAGGATCGATTCAGCAGGCAGAACGCTGGTTGTCTATGATAGGGATATGGAACGCATCCTGTTCTACGAGTACGGGACCATACTTCGTCTTGAAGACGATGGTCGTGTCGTCCTGGACGTTTTGTGCGGCACCGTCGGTCAGTATGGCGTTGAATTCGCGTTGAATAAGGTCGAATACGGCGCGTACAAGGCACGCGGCGATGTGTACATCAAAGAGCTTGCCGCCGACGTCCTCCGAGAACCAGACCGCTATTCCGCGCGAGGACGCGGCATGAACGCGAACCCGTACATGTCGCCAGAGACATTGTGCCGGCCAATTGGCGCCCACGGAGCCCATCTAGGTGGACTCTACGTTTCAAGAGCCGTACCCGCGATGCTGGGCGTTGTGGGACTGCTTTTTTCCTTCGTATTCGCGAGCACATACACGAGCGGCGACGCCGGCGCCAATTACCTCGTATTCGCGGTCGCCGCATTGGGAATGGCAACAACATTTTTCTACATCGCCACGAAGCTTCCACGCTAAGTCGAGGGTATGGAGCCGCAGAGTTCTGTTGTGCCACGGTCTCCCGACCGTGACACACGGCCGACCGAAGGTCTCCATTTCAGTAAGCACGCCACATTGCACGGGCGGGAGACCCTGCCATAACAGCGCATCCAGGACATTTGCGTGCGAACGCGGGTAGAATCGGGGAGGTGAAACCGCGATTCTCAATACTCACCGTCCTACTAGTCACCGCCTATGTTGGAGTAGCGTTCGCCGGCATTCGTGAGCCAACGTCGTTTTGGGCCTTCATCGCCGCATTCGCCTGGATTGGGATTCTCGTAGTGCAGCTTATGATCGCGTTCGGGCAGGGAGGCAGAGCGAATCTCGTGCGTGGATTTCTGCTGGCCCAAATCGTTGCAGTGTGCACTTTGGCACAAGTTCAAGCGGCCGTGGTATCTGGGTGCCTTGGCGTGGCTGCGATTTGCGCTTGCCTCAGAAAGACGCGCGAGCCAAACACGCGTATCTCTGACAGTCCTTGAGATTTACCTGGGCGTGTTTGCGTTAGTAGAGACCTTCGGTCGGCCAGGCGTCACGGTCGGGAGACCGTGCCACAACAAGTCATTCTTGCATCCGCTCCCGGGGGCCGCTTTTGGGAGCGCGGGCGGGTAGAATTGTGGGGATGAAACCACGATTCTCCATTGCGATGCTGCTTGGAATCACGGCATATTTCGCCATCAATGCGGCGGCCGTTGCGTATCCTGCCTCCGCCTGGCGCTACGTTCTATTCGTGATTTGGCTGTTAGTGCTCATGACAGCCATTGTCGTTTTTGCATCACCCATATCGAGGCGGACAAATGCCGGTACATTTGCGATCGCGTTCGTCCTTACATGCTTCACGTACGCCCTCGGGGCGTGGGCAGAGTATGACTTTCCCGAACGTGCCGGCAGCTTGAAGGCACTTGGTACGTTTACACCGCACATGCCCCATTGGTATGTCATGGGCTTTCTGCTGAAGTTGCCACGAGCGGATTTGACCAGCAATCAACTCGATGAGTTCTTCGGGCTGAATTTGATAGCTCTAGTAAATACGATGATGATTGCCGGAATTCTGGGCGGGTGCCTGTCACTATGGTACTACCGTTGGCAACAGCGGTCGGAAAAGCGTCCGATGCCCAAGCTGCCGCTCGAATCCTGACGACCTACCGAAGATGTGGGTGAAGAATGACGGTCCGCGGCGCGCCCACCGGTCGCAAAACCCCCGCCAATTCGCTATAAAGACGGGTTAGGCACACCAGGCCCGGCGGCGGGTTTCATTGCGACGAGAACATCATGTCCATTACCGCGGAAGCGTTGCGCGAGTTGCATCGCATTCATACCCAGTTGGGCGACCTGCGCGAGCGGCTCGCGCGATTCCCCAAACAATTGCTGGCCCGGGAAGGGGCGGTAAAGCGGTTTGAGGAGATCCTCGTCAAGGCGCAGGCCGATTCCAAGGCGACCCGCGTGGCGGCCGATCAGAAGCAGTTGTCGCTGAAATCAGGCGAACTCAAGATCGCGGATCTGCAGGTGAAGCTCAACGGCTGCAAGACAAATCGCGAGTACCAGGCGCTGAAGGACCAGATCGCGGCCGATGAAATGGCCAACAGCGTGCTGGCCGACGAGATCATCGAGGGACTCGACAAGATCGAGGAAATGCAAAAGCTCGTCGTCGAGGCGCAGCAACACGTCACGCAGGCCAAGGAAGAACTGGTCAAGACGCGGCTCGTCGTGGAGAGCCAACAAGCCTCGGTCCAGGCCGACGTCGTGCGGCTCGAAGCGGAACTCGCCGCGGCGGAAGCCAAGCTCCCGGACGATTTCCGCGTGGCGTATCAACGCGTCGCCAACGTCAAAGGTTCCGACGCCATGGCCACGGTCGACGGCGAAACCTGCAGCGGCTGCAATCAGCACATCACGCCGCAACGCATCAACGAACTGCGACTCTTACGCGTCGTCGTCTGCACGTCCTGCGGACGGCTACTATACCTGCCGGAAGATACTCGAGTCGGCGGCAAATGATGAATGCAGAATGATGAATGATGAATTGCATCCCATTCATCATTCTGCATTCATCATTTCCTAAATCACCCTCCTCGGTTGCTCCTCAACCAATTCGTACCGGCGGATCTTCCGGTCGAGCGTGGAGCGCTCGATGCCGAGGATGTTCGACGTCTGGCTCTTATTCCAGTTCGTGGCGTTGAGCGTGGCCAGGATGTGGCGACGTTCCATATCGGCCAGCGATACCGGTTCGAAACTCGTCGGCATCGCCAGCGGTTGATCGTTCGTATCCCCGGCCGTGGATAGCTTCGACAGCATCAGGTTGTCGATGTCGATGGATTGCCCCTGCGCGAGCACTACCGCCCGTTCGACGACGTTTTTCAATTCGCGCACGTTGCCCGGCCAGCGATATTCCATCATCTGGTCCATCGCGCGAGGCGTGAACCCGAGCAACTTGCGCCCCGTTTCGGCGTTGAACTTTTGCAGGAAGAAGTAGGCCAATTCCGGGATGTCCTCCGGCCGCTTGCGCAACGCCGGCACGAAGATTTCCAGCACGCGGAGCCGGAAAAACAAGTCGCGGCGGAAGCGACCGTCGCCGACGTCGTTTTCCAGATCGCGATTCGTGGCCGCGATGACGCGGACGTCGACCTTCACCGGCTCGCTGCCGCCGACGCGCTCGAAGGGATGCCCTTCCAGCACGCGGAGGAACTTGGCCTGAGTCTGGGGGCTCATCTCGCCGACTTCGTCGAGCATGATGGTCCCTTGGTGCGCGGCCTCGAACTTACCGATCTTGCGCTCCGTGGCCCCGGTGAAGGCGCCGCGCTCGTGGCCGAATAGTTCGCTTTCTAGCAGGCTCTCGCTCAGCGCCGCGCAGTTCACGCAGACGAACACGCCCTTCTTGCGCGGGCTGGAGAAATGGACCGCCCGGGCGACAAGCTCTTTGCCGACACCGCTTTCGCCGCGAATCAGCACGGTGGCCTTCGTGGGCGCGGCGCGGGCGATTTCTTCGTTGATGCGGCACATCAGCACGCTGCGGCCGATGATCTCGCTCTGCACGCCGAGCCGCTCGCGAAGCTGGACGTTCTCGTCGCGAATCTGGTTGAGATTCTCGGCGAGCTCCTGGCGGCGACTCAGGTTGTTGAGCGCGACGGCCACTGTTTCCGCCACGGCCAGCGTGAATTCGAGGTCGTCCGGATCGGGGACTTTCTTGGCGTCGGTCGAATAGAGGTGGATCAGCCCCAGCACCTTTTTGCCGCGGCGAATCGGCGCGCAGATCACGCTCGTGGCGTGAATCTCGCCCTTACTGTCGCGGCTGGCGATGTTGCTGTCGCCCATTACGTTCCGCGCCAGGACGGCTTCGCCTTCGCGGATGACGGTGTTGGCAAGGAACTTCGAGATGCGGTAGTAAGGCCGCTCGGTTTGCGAGCGCGAGGCGACCAGCTCCAGATCCCCTTCGGCGATTTCCCCCTCGAAGCTGCGGCGCAACAGCATCACCGCGCCGGTGTCGACCTGCGTGCCTTCGAATAAGCCCGTGAGCGCTTCGTTCGCCAGCGAGACGGAGTCGGGGCATTTCGCCAGCTCAAACGCCAGGCGGCAGAGTTTTGTCGCCGCCTTGCCGACGCGGGAAGCGCCTTCGTCGTTTTCGACCGGCTCCAAGAACCGTGTGCGTTCGCGGCGATGGGTGATCGTGTGCGGTTCGTGCGCGGATAGCACACTGGCGTTGTCTTGATGGCCGACCGTTTCCAGTGTGGCCTGCGCGTCGGCCGCCTTGGGGTCCCGCATCCGGAACACGCCCGAGGGATCCTTGAAGGCCTGGCCGAGGTCGTTCACGAACGCGATCTGTGTGCGGCCGATCCGCACGATATCGCCCGGCTTGAGAATGCGGTCGCCCCGGATGACTTCTTCGCCGACGGAAGTACCGTTGCGGCTATCCAAATCGCGGAGGATCCAGTTGTCCTCCGACTGGAAGACCTCGGCATGGCAACGGCTGCAGCGCTCGTCCTTGAGGATGATCTGGTTCGTCGGCGCGCGGCCCAGCGTGACCGTCTGCCCCGGGATGAGCCGGAACACGTCGGTCCATTTGGACCCTTCGCGAATGACCAGATAGACCAGCATATGGATTTAGCGGGCGGAAAGCAGCAAACGCGCGGCGCGCGGGAATCGAATACGCGCCGTCCGGAACCGGAAGACAAGCCTACAAGTGCTACGAAACGGCAGTCAACTTCAATTATCCGTGACCGAGGGGGCGTTCGCAAGTGGATTCAGGAACAGCACTTCGGTTCGATCCGATCGTAACGAGTGAATCCGCCAGAAAAGCCCAGGGAAGGCCACAATCGACGCTGTTGCTAGCTAAAAAGCAGGGGAGGCCTTCCCTGGGTGGCGGAGCGCGTGCTGCCCGACCCAGGGAAGGTCTCCGTTGATTTGTGCCGAAGGAAAGGCTGTTTTGGGCCTACCCTGAGCTTTCGTTTTTGTTGCAAGTCCTTGCAGTGGTGACTAGGATAAAGTTTCACGGCAAAACCATTTAGCGCGCCTGGAACGATGCGTTCCAAGGTCGCGTCCAAGTCCACGGGCACGCGTCGTATCCAACGGAAAGAGGAGATTGGCCCATCATGTCCGCTCGTATTACTCGCGCTCTGAAGTTCGCAGCATTGCTGGCGATCAGCATCACGCAAATCGGCGTGGTCCACGGCCAAAACCAAGGCGGCGGCAATAACAACGGCGGCGGCATCGGCATCGTCAGCACGGGCGCGGTCGGCGGCGTGTCGATCGACGTCAACGGCGTGCTGAACAATGCCGAAGTCGATCAACTCACTGGCCTGCACGATGCCCGCGCGAAGGCGATGCAAGGCGTGTCGGACGACATGAAGCAATTCAGCAAGCTGCGCAAGGTGTCGTTGCGCGGATTGCAAGCGGCGATCGCGGCGCAACGCGCGAAGTCAGCGGACGCGCCGTTGTCGGATGAATTGCAATTGCTCGCCGGATTGCAACGTATTCAGTACGTGTTCGTCTATCCGGATCAGCAAGACATCGTGATCGCCGGCCCCGCCGAGGGTTGGAAGATCGACGACGCCGGTTACATCGTCGGCGAAACCACGGGCAAGGCCGTGATGCGGTTGGAAGATTTTGCGGTCGCCATTCGCACCGGACGTTCGGCCGCGAACGGCGGGTTGAGTTGCTCGATCGATCCGACGGCGGAAGGCATGCGGAATCTGCAACAGTACGTCGCCGGCATCTCGGCTGGCGCGGATATCAACGACTCGGTCGCCGGCATTGAAGCGAGCCTGGGCGCGCAAGTCGTGAGCGTCAAGGGCATCGATCCGACGACTCCGTTCGCGCACATTCTGGTGGCCGCGGACTATCGCATGAAGCGGCTCGCTATGGGCTTCGAAGCCTCGCCAGTGCAAGGTCTGCCCAACTACCTGCAGATGATCAAGGCCGGCAGCCGCGGCGTCCAGAACATGACGCCGCGCTGGTGGCTGGCGCCGAACTACGATCCGCTCTTGAAAGACAACGATGGCCTGGCGTGGGAGCTGCGGGGCGCCGGCGTAAAGGCTATGACCGAAGACGATTTCTTCGCCGCCGACGGTTCGCGTACGCACACCGGCAAGGCCAGCGCGATGGCGCAAAAGTGGTCGGACAACATGACCAAGGCTTACGACAAGCTGTCCGTCGCCGATCCCATCTTCGCCGAACTGCGAAATGTGATGGACATGGCCGTGGCCGCCGCATTAATCTCCAAGGAGCAACTGGCGGAAAAATCGAACTGCTCGCTGGACGTGCTGCTCGACGTCAATGCCGTGCGGGTGCCACAGTTGAACGCCCCGAAGCAAGTGCCGACCCAAGCCAACTTCGTCAAGAAGGGCCGCGACTTCGTGATCAGCGCCTCGGGCGGCGTGCAGATCAACTCCTGGCTCATCGCCAACGAAAACAAAGTCAGCGATGAAATGGCCCTGGCCCGCGAAGACGCCGCCAAGGCCCGCCAGGCTAACTGGTGGTGGGACTAGCGCAGGCTGGAGGTCGTAGGCTTCAGGCTTGAGGATTGAACCTTCTGGCCGCGGGAATAATTTCCCGCGGCCTTTTTGTTGCACTGAGCGGTAGGTCAGGCACCCCGGTCGAAGGCGGAAAGCTCAGCGCAACAATCAAGTGCGGCAACATCCCGAATCGACGCTGGCAAATTGCCTGACAGGAAAACGCGTCGATCCGTCAGGCAATTAGCCGGCGGGGGCTTGGGATGCTGGTTGAAGTCAGCGCGGCGCAAAGTGTCTTGGCTTCGACCAGGGTGCCTGACCTACGGGACGTGCCTGGGGATGACTATCCATGCGCTATCAGCGAATCGCTTGTTCGTCGTGGTCGGGTGAACGCAGATCGACGGCGCGGATGAACGGAATACCGACCGCAACAGCCGGGAAATAGCGATCGACGTACTCCGCCGCGGCACATGGCGCGATGGATTCGTGTGGCGGCAGCGACGATTTTAACAGCACCAACTCGTCCACATTAATCGCGCCCGCCAACCAAGCGGCGATGCTGTCGCTGGTGACGTTCCAGGTATGCGGCAATAGCGATGCAAATCGCGCCTGTTCCACATCCGAAAGTGCTGGCCAGGCTTGCAGCACCCAGAGTCCCGGCAATAGCGTTCGATCACGCAGTGAATCAAGCCGCGTCAAAGCGAGCGCCTCGGGCCACAGCGCTTCGGCCAGTAGTGCGTTGAGCTGCATCGCCTGAATCGCGAGCTGATGCGCCGCGTCGTCGCCGAGGCCGTGAAGCTGATCCGCCTCGCGAATCCAGTCGGCCGCTTTGCCGCCCCCTACAACGAGCAAGTCAACGGCCGGCGCTTGTTTCGCGCGCCAAGTGCGGAAGGCCTCGCGCAAGCCCGGCCAGTCGAGCAAGCTGCCGCCGAGTTTGATCACGCGTACGTACGTTGCCACGAGCAGCGCCTTCTACCAGTTCAATTCACGGGCCAAGACTGCTAGCGCATACGCAGGCGCGACACGCGACGCCGCCTGTCCAAGCTGCTCGTTGAGCGAAACGATCGTGGCGTCGCAGCGCAGCTTTTGTACCACGGCGCGGGCCAGGAATTCCCCTTGCCCCGAAATCACGATCGCTTTCGGAGGCGCGCCCAGGCGACGGATCAATCCGTGCAGTACGACGCCGATCTTCGCTTGTTGCGCGATCGCGATCGCCTTCGCCGCCGCCAGTGCATCGTCGTCATCGAACAGCGTGCGATCCGAGCAAATGCTGCGCGCCAGGCGATCGCGCGCGAAGGTCTTGGTCGCTGGGCGGCTGTCGGCGGTGGCGCAGGATTCGGAGTCTTCCGGCAATTCGCCGAGAATTCGATACGCGTCGCCTGCCGTGGCGAAGAACTCCTGCGCGGTCGGGCATTGTCCGCCGCGATAGGGAATCGCGCTGGCAATCGCGCAGACCGGGCTGCGCTCGACGCCGGAATAAACCAGTTCGCCGCACATCAGCCGTTCCGTATCGGTCCAGCCGCTTGGGCAAAGAACGCCGTCACGCAACGGAACGAGATCTGACGTCGTGGAGCCGATATCGATCAACAGCCCCGCGCCTTCCGCCGCATAGCGTCCGGCGAAGCGGGCCAAGACATGCCAATTCGAAGCCGCGGCCGCGAGCGGTTTGTCGCAGGCTTCCTCCGTGGAAACAACGGTCCCATCGGTGCGATAGACGTGCAGCGTTTGCTCAGGAAACGCCCGTTCCAGCGCCGCGCAGATATGCGCCACGCCTTCCGCCTTTGTCGAGAAGCAATCGGCAAGCTCACCGGTCATCGTCGCGAATACGCGATCCGCTGGCGGCGCGTCGGCGGTCAACTCCGCCAGCGCCGCCGTCAGGTCCTGCGGGCGTTTCCAAAGCTCGAACGCCATAGAGCGCGAAAACTGCGTGCCATCGGACGCCTTGAGCGCCGCGCCGCCTACGTCGATGCCTAGGACGCTCATACACGGGCCTCGTTGAGGAAATGCACCTGGCCATGCGGTGTGAACCGTATCGGCGTTGAATCGAACTCCAGTTGCAGCGCGCGGCCTTCCGCCACGTCGAGCATGGCGCATACGAGATTGCCGCGGCACAGCTTGCGCAGACCGACATAGGAAGTCGTGATGCGCGGATTGACTTCAATCACGACATCTTCTCCGCCATCCGGATCGCTGCCGAGGACCAGGTCGACGCCGACATAGCCATTGACCTCGCTTAACGCAGCAACGGCCGCCAGCGCCAGTCGATGGGCGCGCGCTTGAATCGTCTCAGGCAATGGAACGCCGCCACCAAGATATTGAAATCGACCGTCGTCGGAGAGCAACTGCGCGCAGGCCGGCAGTGGAAAGCAACTCGCCTTTCCGCAGAGCACGGCCACACTCGCCGCGAGGCCAGGGCAAAACTCTTCCAATCGCCAGTTTCGCAAATCAGTGTGACGTCGCAAGTCAACCTGTTCCGGATGTTCAATCAACTCCACGCCCAACGAGCCGGCGCCGTCAACGGGTTTCAATACGCAAGGATATTGAACATCAAGGGGCAACGGCTCGTCGCGGGCAATGCGGCGACCTCGTGGCGTTGGCACGTTGTGTTCGGTGAGCTGCAGCGCCAAGCGATGTTTGTCGGCGGCAAGTGCGATCAATTCCCGCGACGGGCCCAGTAGTTTTCCACCGCTGTTCAGCACGCGCCGAGCAAGTCGTTCCAACTGCCCGTCGAATTCCGGTGCGATCAACAGCGTCCAATCGGCCGCGCTGGCGAGGCGAGCAAATTCGCTGTCATGACGCGTAGAGGATTCGATCGACGCGACGCTCGCCCCATGGATTTCGGTCGGTGGAAAGCGCCGATCGTTCATCGACACGAGCAACGCGCCGGGCAAGCTTGCGATGTCTTCCTCGACAGCGCGGCGCATAGCTAGCCCTTCCTGTGCCAGAGACGGGGGAATCGCGTCGAACGGCTGATCCAGGAATCCGCCGCCGGTGACGTACTCGTAGAGGAAAACTTTCAACCCCGCCTCCGGTTGCGCAACTTGTTGGCCCACAGCAAGATACATGCAGGCGGCCGGCTTGGTAAGCCCGCGGCATTCGACGCGCCTTCCGGCTTGCGATATGATGCTCGGCTTATGCAGACCGCCCAGGGCTGGACGTTCACGGGTTCCGAGCAGCGCATTCAAAGCGGTGGAGCGCAGCGAATCGGACGTCGTCCAGAGGTTGCGGCCGTCATGCTGAACTCCGCTTCCCACCGCCACAGCCATGAACTCTGATTCCTCGTCCGTTCCGGGCGCCGCGAGCGCTGAAACCGGCACGGAGTCCGCTCCCGTTCCTGCATCCCGCGACGGCCACGCGTCCAGCGGCGGCGCGCCGGCGACGGCGCCCCACGAAACGCATCAGCACCACCAGACCTTCTGGCTCTGGGTCATGTGCCTGACGGGCGTCGATTATTTCAGCACGCTCGGCTATCAACCTTCGATCGCTTTCGAGGCCGCGGGCATCCTCGCGCCGCTGGCGACGATCGTGCTCGTGCTCGTCACGCTGTTCGGCGCGCTGCCGGTGTACTCGCACGTGGCGAAATGTTCGCCGCACGGGCAAGGTTCCATCGCGATGTTGGAACGGCTGGTGCGCGGTTGGACCGGCAAGGTGATGGTGCTCGTGCTGCTCGGTTTCGCGGCAACCGATTTTGTCATCACCAAAACCCTCAGCGCCGCCGACGCCGCCGAGCACTTGTTGAAAAATCCGATGTGGCATCAGTTGCCCGAGTGGGTGCATGCCTACTCCGAGGACCATCAGCGCGTGTTCTTAACGATGGGCTTGTTGGTGTTTCTGGGCGCCAGCTTCATGCGCGGTTTCCGCGAAGTGATCGGCATGGCCGTCGTGATCGTGGTCGTTTATCTGACATTAAACGTGATCGTCATCTCGAGCGGCCTGTATCAGTTAGCGACGCACCCGGAGCTACTTTCCAACTGGTCGGCCGACATTTCTTCCGGCAACTGGCACATTGAGCACCCGATTCTCGCACCCGGCGGCTTCTGGATCTTGATTGCGTCTGCGCTTTTGTACTTCCCGAAATTGGCGCTCGGTTTGAGCGGTTTCGAAACGGGCGTGGCGGTGATGCCGCTCGTGAAGGGGGACGACGGCGATACGCACAACGCGCCCCACGGCCGCATTCGCAACACGCGCAAGTTGCTGGTGTCGGCGGCCATTATCATGTCCGTCGCGCTGATTGGCTCGTCCTGGATCGTGGCGACATTGATTGAGCCGGCGGAATTGCTGCCGGCCCCGGGTGGCGTGGGCGAAGGAGGAGAAGCGGCGAATCGCGCATTAGCCTATCTCGCCCACGGCGGCGGCAAGGCCGGCATTGGGCCGATCAATCCGCTGTTTGGCGAGGGGTTCGGAACGCTCTATGACGTCATGACCGTGGTGATCCTCTGGTTCGCCGGGGCGAGCGCCATGGCCGGATTGCTGAACCTGGTGCCGCAATATTTGCCGCGTTACGGCATGGCGCCCGAGTGGGCCCGAGCGGTTCGTCCGCTGGTGTTCCTGTTTACGGCAATCAATCTGTTCGTGACCTGGGTGTTCAACGCGGACGTGATCGCCCAAGGCGGCGCCTACGCGACGGGCGTGTTGGTGCTGATGTCGAGCGCCGGCGTGGCGTCGGTGATCGATCGCTACCGCCACTCGGAGCGCCAAGGCTGGGCGCGCGTGCCGTGGGGCTTCTTGCTGATCACGATCATCTTCCTGTACACCACTGCGGCCAACATGCTGGAGCGCCCCGACGGCATCAAGATCGCCAGTTGCTTTATCGGCGCGATCGTCGTGTCGTCGTTCGCCTCGCGCGTTTCTCGCAGCACGGAGTTGCGATTCCGGGGGTTCGAGTACAAAGACGCCGAGACCAAGTTTCTTTGGGACAGCCTGAAACACCTGGAATTCCCAGTGCTGGTACCGCATCGGCCTGGCCGCCGCGAGCTCGATGACAAAGAAGAGAGCATTCGCGAGCGCCATCGCCTGCCGGCGGAAGTGCCGATCGTGTTTATCGAGGCGCAAGTCGGCGACACTAGCGAATTCCTACAAGTGCCGCTGATGGAAATTCGCCAGGAGGAAGGACGATTCGTCATCGGCATTACGCGCTGCGCGTCGATCGCGCACGTGATCGCGGCGATTGCGCTGGAATTGTCCAAAGTTGGCACGCCACCGGAGATTCATTTCGGCTGGTCGGATGAAAGCCCGCTGGCCGCCAGCGCCAGCTTCTTCCTGTTCGGCGCGGGGAATGTACCTTGGATGGTGCGCGAATTACTCTGTCAGGAGCAACCCGACGGTAATCGACGCCCGCGCGTCATCGTCGGCTAATTCAAACTCGATACCGCATTTCATTTTAGAGGCCATTGATGCTCGCTTCGCTCCGTGCCCCTCGGATCTGGGTGACAATCGGTCTGTTGTGCGCCGTTTCGATTGCCGCCGCGCAAGATCGGCGACGAGACGCTGAACCCAAGGACGCGGAAGACGCCCAGCCGCGCCTCGCCGTGACTATCGAAGGGGATCTCGACGCGGAACTGATTCCCGTCGCCGGCCAGCTCACGGCGCATTTCTTCGAATGCTATCCGAAGCTCCTCGAACGACTCGAAAACCCAGACAAACGTGCGCCGCGCGAAGTGCGGATCGTGTTCGAATCGCGGATGCGCGTGCCGGCGTACGCCCACGGCAATGAGGTGACCGTGAGCGCCCGTTGGTTGCGCGAACATCCGGACGATATCGGCATGCTGGCGCACGAACTGACGCACGTCGTGCAGGCGTATCCGAACGGCGAGCCCGGCTGGTTCACCGAAGGCTTCGCCGACTACACGCGGCTGCTCTACGGGCCAAAGGAACAGCCCAATTGGTCATTGCCGGAGAAGCTCACCGCCGAGCAAAGCTACACAGACTCCTATCGCACCACCGCGAGGTTCTTCCAGTGGCTCGACGAAAAGCACCCCGGCGTCCTCGATCAACTTCATCGCAAAATGCAGCGCGTGGAGTTCAAGGTCGAAGATTTCACGGAACTCACCGGCAAGTTCGTCGACGAATTGTGGAAAGAATGCGTCGCGGAGTTGAACGCGAAGTAGTGTACTTGCTTAAAAGATCCCCAACTGATCGCGAGCGTCTTCCGTCATGCGGTCCGGCGTCCACGGCGGCAGCATGACGAGCTTGACCGAGACCTCGCCGACTCCTTCCATGCGGCCCAGCACGTCCTTGGACTGCTGAATGATCTGCGGCCCCGCCGGGCAGGCCGGGCTGGTGAGCGTCATTTCGATCTCGACGTTGGTCTTTTCTTCGGCCTCGGCCAACGTGACAACGTAGACCAGGCCCAGGTCGACCACGTTGACGAACAACTCCGGATCAACGACCTGCTTCAAGGCCTCGCGAACGGATTCTTCCGAGATAGGCATGGCATCACCAAGGGTATTTCAGAGGGTTTCACCACGGAGAGCACGGAGGACATGGAGGACACGGAGGGAGGAATGTGGGAATTCGGAACTCGGAGTTAAGCTCGCGATTGTTTTTCGAACTCTTCTCTTCCCCTCTCCGTGTCCTCCGTGTTCTCCGTGGTGAGTCCTTTCATTCGTCGTTGATTCTTACAAACACTTCGCCGTTGTCCACTTTGACTTCGTGCGAACGCGTCGGGTGCGTGGCCGGCATCGTCAACGCGGCGCCGGTGCGGATATCGAACTTCGCGCCGTGCCGTGGGCAGGCGATGGTGTGATCGTCGATCGCCCCTTCGCTCAGCGGCCCGCCGTCGTGCGTGCAGACGTCGTCGAGTGCGAAGAACTCGCCGCCGACATGCAGCAGCACGATCAATTGCTCGTCGACCTCGACCAATTCACGTCCGGGATCGGGAACGGAGGCAGCGGTGGCGACGCGGACGAAGGAGGGCATGGGGGGAGGAGTAAAGGAGAAGAGTAGTAAAGGAGTAAAGGAGTTTCGCGCGCAGATCTTTGGAGAAGCCGTGGAGTTGCAGAGAACCGAAGTTGCGAAGCTTCTGTACTCCTCTACTCCTTTTCTCCTTTACTACTCTAACCGATTTCTCGCACGCGGCGATCGATTGCCGTGGCCAGCGCTTCGCGCACGCTGTCAATCGTGATGCGGTCGAAGACTTGTTGGAAGAAGCCGGAGACGATCAGCCGCGCCGCTTCTTTCCGCGACAGCCCTCGGGCTTGGGCGTAGAAAAGTTGCTCATCGTCAACGCGGCCGGCCGTTGCGCCGTGCGTGCAGCGGACGTCGTCTGCTTCGATCTCCAGCCCGGGGATCGAGTCCGCCCGGGCGGCGTCGGAGAGCATCAGGTTGTCGTCGCGCTGGTAGGCGTCGGTCTTTTGCGCCGCCTTGTCGACCTTGATCATGCCGCGCCACACCAATCGCGAGGCGTCCTGGAGCCCGCCCTTGTAGAGCAGATCGCTCCGGCAACTCGGCGCCTGATGGTGTTGGAGCGTGTTGTAAGTGAGATGCTGCTTGCCTTCGGTGAACATCACGCCGTTCACCTGAACGTTCGCGCCGGCGCCAACGAGCTGCACATGCTGGCTGACCTGCGCGAGGCGACTGCCGAGCGCGCCGATCGTCCATTGCAGCGTGGCGTCGCGTCCGACCTGGCCGCGCTGATGCGCGAAGTGCCAGGTGCCGCGTCCCCAGTTTTGCAAGTTGACGTAACGCAGGTTCGCGCCCGCGCCAACATACAGTTCAATCGCGCCGCAATGCAGCGCGGAGCCTTCGTCGCCGGCGGTTTCGGAAAGGAGCGTGGCTTCCGCGCCCTCTTCCAACACGACCAGCGTGTAACCGAGATCGACGGCTCCAGCCGTCATCGCCGAGTGAATGTGCAGCGGTTGCTCGATGGTAACGCCGCGCGGCACATACAGCAGCGTGCCCGCCGACCACGCCGCGGCCTGCAGCGCAGCGAGTTTATCGGTCTGCGAAGGGATCGCGCGCTGGGTCAACAGCGGGCGGACCAAGGATTCATGAGAAGCGGCCAATTCGGAGAGCGAACCGAACAACACGCCGCGCTTCGCAATCGCGTCAGCGAGCGAGGCGTGAACCAGTTGCCCATCAAGCGACGCGGTGCGTCCGCCAAGTTCCACGCCTTCGGCCAAGAGCGCCGGATGCGTACTCGTTCCCGCAGTTTCCGTCGGAAACCCAAAGTTATCCAGACGCAGCAAGCGGATATCCGTGCGCAACCATTCTTCTTGCCGCCGCTCAGGCATCGGCAATTGCTGAAAGGTCTTCCAGGCCGTGCGCCGCAGATCGGTCAACCAATCCGGCTCCCGCCGCGCAGCCAGAAACGCGTCAAACGATTGCTCAGTAAAGCCTTTCTTTTCCGCCACCGCCGTCGTCATCGATCACCATTGTCTTTGTTTTGGATTCACCACGGAGGCACGGAGAACACGGAGAGGAAAATATCTATTGAACCGCGGAGGCGCTGAGTCGCGGAGGGGAGAAGGGAAACTTGAATTTCTAAATTGGATTTTCGAAGCAAATTTGAAGTTCGAATGTTGAATGACTTGAGTTGTCGAAGACGAAAGTTGGTCGCCGAGCATTCAACAATGAAATCATTCCGATTTCGTCATTCAGATTTGATTCGACATTCCAATTTAGAAATTCAGATTTCCCCCTCTCCTTCTCCGCGTCTTAGCGCCTCCGCGGTTCAAAAGGATTGCCTCTCCGTGTTCTCCGTGCCTCCGTGGTGAAAAATGTTCTGCCCTACCCGACCGAGCCTTCCATTTGCAGTTCGATCAGGCGGTTCATTTCAACCGCGTATTCCATCGGCAGCTCTTTCACCAGCGGCTCGATGAAGCCGGCGACGATCATCGTGCTGGCTTCCGCTTCGCTGAGACCGCGGCTGGTGAGATAAAACAGTTGTTCTTCGCCGATCCGCGAGACGCTCGCCTCGTGGCCGATCGAGACGTCCTGTTCTTCGACCTCGATGTACGGGTACGTATCGCTGCGGCTCTGTGGGTCGAGGATCAAGGCGTCGCAAACGACGTTCGACTTGACCTTCTTGGCACCCTTTTCGACTTTGACCAACCCGCGATAGCTGGAGCGACCGCCGTTCTTGGAGATCGACTTTGAAATGATCTGGCTCGACGTGTGCGGCGCACAATGCACCACCTTCGCGCCGGCGTCTTGATGCTGCCCATTCGAGGCGAAGGCGATCGAGAGGATTTCTCCCCGCGCGCCGGGCTCCATCATGTACACCGACGGGTACTTCATCGTCAGCTTGGAGCCGAGGTTGCCGTCGATCCACTCCATCGTGGCGGCCTCGTAGGCCATAGCCCGCTTGGTCACCAGGTTGTAGATGTTGTTGGCCCAGTTCTGAATCGTCGTGTAACGGCACCGGGCGTGCTTCTTGACGACGATTTCCACGACCGCCGAGTGCAGGCTTTCGCTCGAATACATCGGCGCGGTGCAGCCTTCGACGTAGTGAATCTGCGCCCCTTCGTCGACGATGATCAGCGTCCGCTCGAACTGGCCCATGTTCTCCGCGTTGATGCGGAAATAGGCCTGCAACGGGAAGTCGATGTGGACTCCCTTGGGGACGTAGATGAACGAACCGCCGGACCAAACCGCGGAGTTGAGCGCCGCGAGCTTGTTGTCGGCGGGCGGAATAATGCTCGCGAAATACTCGCGGACCAGTTCCGGATGTTCGCGGACCGCGCTGTCGGTGTCAGTGAAGATCACGCCCTGCTTGGAGAGATCCTCGCGGAGCGAACCGTACACGACTTCGCTTTCGTACTGCGCTTTCACGCCGGCGAGAAACTTCTTCTCCGCCTCGGGAATGCCGAGCCGATCGAAGGTCTTCTTGATGTCCTCCGGCACGTCGTCCCAGGTGCGGCCCTGATGATCGGACGGCTTGATGTAGTAGAAGATGTCCTGAAAATCGAGATCGATGTGCCCGCCCCACTTGGGCGTCGGCTTGGAATTGTAGATCTCCAGGCTCTTGAGCCGGAACTCGCGCATCC